>CASFAQ010000030.1 GCA_949292725.1 uncultured Eubacteriales bacterium
TGACGGGGCAAGAATTTCATATCGGTAGGTATCCACTTGATTTCATCCCATCGAGTCAATCGATAATAAATCGTCCCAGTTGCCTCCTGGATAGTCGACATGCGCATTTTCGCTTTTACTGTTACCATTGGTTTTATTTTTACTGTTTGATAATAAGAATCTGTTCGAATTTGTTCGCTCTCACGGTCCTTTATTCACGGCGAAAAAAGATCCAAGGTGTTCATGAACCCGCTCCGCTCGGTTCTCCGCCTCGGCCATGCTCAAGCAAGCTTGGCATGGCGCTCGGCTTAATCGAAAGGCTGGCTTCGCCGAACTTTCTCCGCCTCGGCCATGCTCAAGCAAGCTTGGCATGGCGCTCGGCTTAATCGAAAGGTTCGTTCAGGACATCGGGATGGGATTCCGGACCACCGGTGGGTTTTGTCTCGAAGGAAAAGCGGCAAGTGTTCCCAAAGTACGTCAATATTCCGTAGCTTCACCGGGTTCGACCTTGAACGGTGGATCCGCGCATCCTCCCTGCAGGTTCAAAGCAAGGACAGGATTGCCTCATCTCGCCGGAAAGCGACCTGCCTTCGCCACGAACCAGGCTCCATCATGGTTCCATCATGAACGAAAGGCTTGGCACTGCGCCCGACTTTCCTTATTTTTGCACTTATCCTTTCCAGGAAGACTGCGCCAAGGACGGGAATTTTTCGAGGCCCATCCCCGGTGCAGCCACAGCGTTTGCATGGAACGCCCATTCCAAGTTGCAACTAAACTTCACTACAATGTCAACAAACCAAGAAAAATGCGCCGACTTGCAACAACGCAAGCAAACGGCCATGGCCGGCGGTGGTGAGAAAGCCATTGCCAAACAAAAAGAAAGCGGTAAACTTACGGCCCGCGAACGTATCGACAGCATCCTCGATCCGGGTTCTTTCCAAGAGCTGGACCTGTTCATCCAGCATTCGGCCCGGGACTTCGGCATGGAAAAGAAATACTTGGCCGGTGACGGCGTGGTTGCCGGGACCGGTTCGGTCAACGGGCGTCCGGTCTGCATCTACGCCCAAGATTTCACCGTGACCGGTGGTTCGCTCGGCTTCATGCACGCCATGAAAATCTGCAAGGTCATGGACCATGCCATCAATATGCAGATGCCGCTCATCGGCATCAACGACTCGGGGGGAGCCCGCATCCAGGAAGGGGTCCGTGCCTTGGCCGGGTACGGTGAAATCTTCTACCGCAACACCAAGGCTTCGGGCGTCATTCCCCAGCTTTCGGTCATCCTGGGGCCCTGTGCCGGCGGCGCGGTGTACTCCCCGGCCTTGACCGACTTCGTGTTCGTGGTGGACAAAGTCTCCAAAATGTTCATCACGGGACCGGAAGTCATCAAATCCGTACTGGGAGAAGAAATTTCCCAAGAAGACCTCGGCGGAGCCCGCACCCATGCCGAAATCACGGGCAACGCCCATTTCTACGCCAAGACCGAACAGGAATGCTTCACCCAAATCAAGGAACTGCTTTCCTATATCCCGCGCAACAACCGCCAGAAAGCGGAAGCCGTGGCGCCCAAGGAACCCCAAAAGACGTATAAAATCGACAACATCATCCCGGACGACGTGCGCAAGCCTTATGACGTGCGCCATGTGATCCGTGCCATCTCGGACGATTCCTGCTTCTTGGAAGTGCAGGAGCTTTTCGCCCCGAACATCGTGGTGGGTTTCGGCCGTATCGACGGACAGACCGTGGGCTTCGTGGCCAACCAACCGCTGGTCATGGCCGGGGTGCTGGACGTGGACAGCTCGGACAAATGCGCCCGTTTCATCCGCTACTGCGACGCTTTCAACATTCCTTTGGTCACTTTCGTGGACCTTCCGGGATACCTGCCAGGCGTGGACCAGGAACACGCCGGTGTAATCCGCCACGGGGCGAAAATCCTGTACGCTTATTCGGAAGCCACGGTTCCCAAGATTACCGTCATCCTGCGCAAGGCTTACGGCGGCGGTTACATTGCCATGTGCTCCAACCACTTGCATGCCGACTTCGTGTTCGCTTGGCCCACGGCTGAAATCGCTGTCATGGGTTCGGCAGGTGCCGCCAACATCATTTTCCGCAAGGAAATCAAGGAATCGGAGAACCCGGAAGAGACACGCAAGGAGAAAGTGGCCGAATACAGCGAGAAGTTCGCCAATCCTTACGTGGCAGCCGGTTACGGCTACGTGGATTCCGTCATCGAACCTTCGGAAACCCGTCATGCGGTGGCCCGCGCCCTCAAGCTTTCTGAAAACAAGCATGTGGAGACACCGTGTCGGAAGCATGGTCTGCCCCCGTTCTAAAAGCGGCAAACAGCGACGCGTGATAATGGGCAATCCGGCCTCGCAACTTGCCCTTTCTGACGCAGCGCGGGACTGTGGTCGAGATTTTATTTGAAGCCACATTCTCCTTTCAGTCTCAATGTGGGTCTTTGTGCAAGACAAGAAGAGAACAACTCGGCTCAAAGACCCACATTCCCGAAAGTTTGATTCCGTCAAATAACCTCAAATATGGACACAACAGAAAATCTTGGAAGCCTGAACCTGCCTTCCGGGCAGTACGAAACCCGGCTTTCGACCAAATACGAACACAAAGCCCCTTACCGCCATGTAAGCCCCTATAACATGGAGGCTTTCATGCCGGGAACCATCCGCCAGATTTGCGTGAAGGTTGGCGACTCGGTGAAAAAAGGCGACAAAGTCTTGATCCTGGATGCGATGAAGATGGACAAGTTCCAGATATTCCTCAGGGGCAACAACCTGTTCTCTGTCGACAAGGTAAGGTACATGAACTGCGAGAACCTGACTGTCTACTATCCTGACATGATGTCGTTTTTCGCCGGTATAAATATAAATTTCTAATGGAAATATGATGAAACGATATTTTTGCAAAATGCTGTGCGGAGCCCTCGCCCTTTCCGTATCTTCCTGCAGTTTCCTGGACTTCGATGAGACCACGGGCAAGGACGAGTACAGAAAAGCGCTTGTGCTCAATCAGTCGGCAAGGCTTGTCGCAGGATATATATATGCAGATGCCGGAGAGGGCGAGTCAACTACTGACCTTGTATTTTCGGCCCATAATATTATCGCTGAGAATGGTACATGTCTCTCTGAAAGTAAAAGATTTGAGAATGGAATTATTACAAGTGAGGTCGATATAGGAAGGCTTGTAAGCGAAAGGCGGAGGATGACAAGCTTTAAGCTCACGGAAGAATGCGAGTCGGATTATCGTACAGTAGAGTTTGAACTTAAGGTGGAAGATACCGTTCTTACCCGCAGAATAGATAACAGGCCGTTTGTTCCGACCGATAAGATGAAGAGGGATAAGAGGTGCAATGAGATACTCTCGATTCAGGCAAAGGGTCTCAAAAAAAGGCTTGTGCATACAGGATGTAAGCATGCTGTTATCGGAATATCCGGAGGACTTGATTCGTCGCTTGCGCTTTTGGTTACGGCGAAGGCATTTGACGAGGCAGGCATTAGCAGAAGTAATATATATGCCGTTACCATGCCGTGCTTCGGAACTACGTCAAGAACCTACAATAATGCAGTCAAGCTGGTGAATGAACTTTCCGCAAAGCTGATGGAGGTCGATATACAAGAAGCAGTGCGGGGTCATTTTTTTGATATAGGTCATGATGCTTCAGTTCATGATGTAACATATGAGAACAGTCAGGCAAGGGAGCGTACGCAGGTCCTTATGGATATTGCCAATAAGGTTAACGGAATGGTGATAGGTACGGGAGACATGTCCGAGCTTGCGCTGGGCTGGGCTACTTATAACGGAGATCATATGTCCATGTACGGCGTTAACTGCTCCGTTCCAAAGACGCTTGTAAGATATCTTATTTCGTATTATGCGGAGAAGAGCGATAGCGAGGCGATAAAGGAAGTCCTTTTTGATATACTTGATACTCCGGTAAGTCCGGAGCTGCTTCCGCCGGATCATGGAAGCATATCGCAGAAGACCGAGGATATCGTGGGACCTTATGAACTGCATGATTTCTTCTTGTATTACATGATGAGATTCGGTTATTCGCCGTCTAAGATATACAGGCTTGCGAAGTATGCGTTTGAAGGGATATATGACAGGCAGTATATATACCGGTGGCTTGAGGTCTTTTACAAGAGATTTTTTGCGCAGCAGTTTAAGCGTTCCTGTCTTCCGGACGGTCCTAAGGTCGGTTCTGTTGCGCTGTCGCCGCGCGGTGACTGGAGGATGCCTAGTGATGCGTCTCTTCAGGGCTGGATGAAGGATCTGTCAAAGCTTTTTGTATAATTGCATCGATTTCGCTTATAAGAAGGGTCTGCGTGTAGCGACTGTCATCCGACAGGCTTATGCCGGTTGTGTCCTGTTTTTCTATAATCTGCTCTTCAAGGTCCTTAAGAGCTGGTTTTAGCAGAGGGAACATGGTCATTACGGCGTCATCCGTATTAACAAGCCTTATGGAGGTTATGCGGTCGGAATCGATGGTTACCTCGAGGTTGAGCGTGGTATTATTAAGCGACATCGAAGATGTATAGATGCCCGCATTGTATTTTGCAAGAGCCTGATCATCCTGTTTTGAAGCATGCGGCTTCAGAATGAATATAAGAAGGAGCAACAGAATTATTCCGGCTCCTATGAACGCTGCCGTATATATTATTTCTTTCATGCGGATGACGATGATTCGGGTCTTTTGCATAATGATTCCTCCGGTTACAATGTGTATATGTATATATATATTGGTATGAGGAAAATATATGACCGATAGCCATGTATAATTTTTGAAAAATAGAAAGAAAAAAATGAAGTTTTTATAATTTAGGGGTTTCATTATTGAAAAAAGCGTGATATTATAATTACATATAATATCAATTTGCTAATCGTAAAGTACAGGAGGGGTATTATGAAATTTACCAAGATAACAGAGATGGAACAGCTTGTGATGAAGTGTATATGGACATTCGATGAGGATATGTCGCTTCCGGATGTGATGGATATTGCTAATGGTAAGTATAAGAAGGATTGGAAGCCACAGACAGTATCTACATATTTATCACATTTAGTTAAAAAAGGTTATCTTAATTTCTACAGACAGGGAAGAACATTTAAGTATCATCCTCTGATCGATGAAGCAGATTATAGGGCTGAGGTGTTAAAGAATCATATTGAGTTTTGGGATGATGGGGATATTAATTTATTTGCGAAGGACCTTTTGAGTGAAGGAACTGTAACTGGCGAACAGTTGGCTGAATTGAAGAAGGCATTGAATTAATAACTAACGTCTAAGGTTATGCATCTGCAGCGGTGAACACGGGGGTTGCAGATGCATTTCTTTTATATACAGAGGGAATATATATGGCATTACACTGGGTATTTGGCAGCAGCGGTTCGGGCAAGACACACTATCTGTATAACCATGTTATCTCGTTATCAAAGGAAGAATCTTCCGGACAGTATCTTGTAATCGTACCGGAGCAGTTTACAATGCAGACCCAAAAGGATCTGGTTATGTTAAGTGAAGCTAAGGGCATCATGAATATTGATGTCCTTAGTTTTATGCGCCTTGCGTACAGGGTATTGTCGGACACTACGGCGCTTGATAAGCCGGTGTTGTTAGACGAGGGCAAGGGAATGGTTATAAGAAAGCTTCTTCTATTGCACGAAAAGGAGTGGAAGAGCTTTGGACACAATATAAAAAGAGCCGGTTTTGTGGAAGAGATGAAATCCATCATAACAGAATTTCTGCAGTACGGCATCGATATGAAGGAGCTTGACAGATTAAAAAAAGAATCGCTGGAAAGAAGGCTTCTTCATACCAAGCTTGGCGATCTTACCCTCTTATACAAGTACTACATAAGCTATATGGAGGGAAGATACATCTCTGCCGAGGAGATATTAAAGCTCCTTGCGGATCATGTGGAGGGTTCGGAACTTCTTAGGGACGCCGTGATAGTATTTAACGGATTCACAGGTTTTACGCCGATACAGTATGTCCTTCTATCCAAATTGCTTCATGTGGCAAAGGATGTGTATATAAGCGTAACGATAGACAGGGATGCGGACCCGTTTATGCCGGCGAAGCCGTATGAATTATTCTATATGAGTAAGACATTTATAAAAAAATGTATGGATATTGCGCGGATAGGTAATGTCGAAGTGAGCGAGCCCGTATGGACCGGCAAGGATAACGGACGGATACCGTGGAGATTTGTGAACAATAAGGATATGCAGAGGCTGTCGGCCAATCTTTTCAGACAGAATAATATACAGAAAGCGGAGGCTGTATCGGATGGGACCATCCATATATATGAAGCTGTAAATCCCTATGAGGAAAGCGAATTTATCATATGGAAAATTAATTATCTTGTACGCAAATGCGGTATGAGATACAGGGATATCGCAGTAATCGTTGGTGATATGTCTTTATACGGAAGACTTATAAAGGACGAATTTGAGAGTGCGCACATACCGTATTTTATGGATTATAACAGAAGCATATTAAATAACAGTTTTATAGATATGGTGCTTTCGCTGCTTATGATAGCCGGACAGGGGATGCTGTATGAGAATGTAATGCGCTTTCTGAGAAATGCCATAGTAAGGGATTATCTTCATTTTGACAGCGGTATTACCGATGAACTGGACAATTATCTGCTGGCGACCGGGATACAGGGCAACAGGCTGTGGAATATGCAGTGGGAAAGCACGGATGAACTTAACGAATTAAGGGTAAGGCTTACAGAGCTTCTTGCGCCGTTTGTGGAAAAAATGAAGGAAGCACAGACTGTAACGGATTATACGCTTGCCTTATATGCATTTATTAAAGAGCATAATATAGAAGGAGCCGTGAATCTGATTGCAGAAGAATACGGCAATAACCATAATCCATACGGCAAAAAGGAGTATGAGCAGATATACGGAATACTTATAAGTCTGTTAGAACAGATGACGGAGCTTATGGGTGATGAGGAGCTTTCCGTAAAAGAATATATGGAGCTTCTTAAGGTTGGAATCACAGAGTCGGATGTGGGAGTCATCCCGATTGGAATGGACGCAGTTATAGTAGGAGATATCCTTCGCACGAGACTTAAGCACATTAAGGTCCTGTTCTTTGCGGGGGTAAATGAGGGAATCGTTCCCGGAAACGTCGGCGTGGGAGGATTTATTTCGGATGTGGAAAGAGAGTATCTTGGAAAATGCGGCGCCATGCTTGCGCCTACTGCAAGGGAAAGGGTGTTTGCGGAAAGATTCTATCTGTATCTTAACGCAACCAAACCATCCGATATGCTTTATATATCGTACAGCGCCAGGTCGTGTGGAGGCGATGAGCTCGCACCTTCTTCATTCATAAGACAGATAAATGATATAATGGGAGATATACCGGTAGAGCATAATTATGGCGGAGAGGGAATCTATGGCAGGCTTGGAACGGATAAGGGCAGATCTTACTGGATAGATTCACTCAGACAGTCTGCGGCAGGGGATGAAGAGGCGGGCCGTGATGAGTGTTTTCTGGCGCTTCATAAGAATTATATGAAGCAGTATTGTGACAGGGAGATTTTTGAAAGTGCGTTCTACATTGGAGATAGCAGCATGATCTCTAAGGAGACTGCAGAGCTTCTGTACAGTAAGGAGATTATAAGCAGTATAAGCAGACTTGAGAAGTTTGGGGCGTGCGCATTTGCACATTTCCTCAGGTACGGGCTTATGCTTCAGGAAAGAAAGGAATACAAGATAGATATTCCTGACATCGGAAATATTTTTCATAACATAATCGAGGGATTTTCGCAGCGTCTGGACACTGAAAAAATCAGCTGGCGCATGCTTACGGATGATATTATAAGTAAATGGACTGAGGAGATTGCAACGCGGGTATGCGCCGAATACGGTAATGGCGTAATGAACAGTACCGGTCGATACTCTTATATGAAGGAAAGAATCCTGCGTATATCAGAAAGTGCGATTGCGGCTCTTTGCAGACATATGAAAGCAGGTGCATTTGAGCAGATGGCGTACGAGGTCTCGTTTGACAGAATTATCGGCGCGCCGTCGCTGAATTACGAACTTGAGAATGGTAATATGATGCACCTTACCGGTAAAATCGACAGAATAGATATATGCACAGAGGATGACAAGGTATATGTAAAAATAATAGATTACAAATCGGGAGCGCATACATTTGACGTGGAGAGGCTTTATTATGGTCTTAATCTCCAGCTTTCGGTGTATCTGCTTGCAGCGACGGATGTTCTTAAGGCGGTATATCCCGATAAGACGATAGTGCCTGCGGGGATACTTTATTTTCATATAAATGATCCCGTATTTGAGGAGAACAATAAGGAGAAAAAGGGCGCCTTCATAATGCGCGGCGCAGTAAATGAGAAGCTTCCGGCGCCGTATCTTATAGATTCCAATCTGGGGGACGATACCTCCCTGCTTCATGGCGGTGCAGTCTCAGAAGTTATAAAGGCGATTGTTTCAAAGGATGGCCATTTTGACAAACGTTCCGACGTAATACCCGAGGCATATTTTAACTATCTTACATCCGCGGCCAGGGATAAGATGCTTTCGTTTGGCGAAAAAATCATGTCGGGGGACACTTCCATACATCCTTATATGCTGGGAACCGAAAAAGCCTGTACATACTGCAAATACAGGGCAGTGTGCGGATTTGATGCTAAATTAAAGGGAAATACGTATAAAAAATATAAAAAGACGGAAGAAAACGATATATGGAAGGAATGGGGTGAGCAGTATGAGCGATAAGGTCAGGATAAGTTTTACGGATGAGCAGAAAAAAGCCATACAGCTCAGGAACCGTAATCTCCTGGTGTCGGCCTCGGCGGGAACGGGCAAAACCGCTGTTCTGACAGAGAGGATAATAGACATTCTGCTTAATGAGGATGATCCCGTCGATATAGATGAGATGGTAATTGTAACATTTACCAGAGCGGCAGCATCGGAGATGCGCGAGAGGATAGAGGGAAAGCTTAATGACAGGCTTTTATCGGGTGATAATTCGGAGCATATCAAAAAGCAGATTGCGCTTCTTCCGCATGCGAAGATAACTACCATAGACAGTCTGTGTCTTAATATTCTTCGGGAATATTTTTACATAATCGATATCGACCCGGCATTTCGAATCGGCGATACACATGAGATAAAGCTGCTTGAAATGGATGTGCTTGATAGGATAATTGAAGAAAAATATACCGAAAAAAGTGAAAGCTTTATCAATATGGTTGAGTCGCTCGCAAGGGGAAGTGACGATAGCATAATAGGTGAATATATATTAAAGCTGTATTATAGTGCAGAGAGTCATGCATGGCCCGATACATGGCTTAATGAATGCAGGGAAGCCTATGATATAAATACTCTCTCGGAGCTTGATGAGTCCGCATGGATTAAGGAGTCCGGGCTCATTGCGCATACGCATGCAATAATAAAGGACTGCATCGGTAAGCTTGATGATGCGATAGGTCTGTGCAATGGCGCCGCCGGTTATGAGGCAATATATGACATGCTCGTATGCGAAAGGAACGATATCAAAGACTTTTTGTCAGATGAGACATATACAGGGCTTTGCAGAGAAATAGGTTCATACAAATTTGCCCGTTTTCCCACAATGCGCAGGGAAAACGACGTGCTTGGCATCAAGGATGGGATAAAAGCTCTCAGGGATTTGGAGAAATCAGAGATAGAAAAGCTGAGAAAGGCTTATTATAGCAAATCACCCGAGACGGTTATGGAAGAGATTAAGAACTGTAAGGATACGGTGAATGAGCTTATAGACACCGTCCTTTTGTTCAGAGAGAGTCTTCGTAAGGAAAAAAGAGAGCTTAATGTGCTTGATTTTAACGATATTGAGCATTGCGCTCTTATGATAATATCTGATGATAATGAATATGCCGTAAATGAGTTAAGGGAGAGCTTTCGTTATATTCTTGTTGATGAGTATCAGGATATCAATGATGTTCAGGATGCAATCATATTCTCGCTGTCCGGCGTAAGGCACAAAGAATATAATGTATTCATGGTTGGCGATGTAAAACAGAGTATATACGGATTCAGACTTGCAAGACCGGAGATCTTCGAGGAGAAAAGGAGAAGCTACTCCGATGCGGACAGTAACTGCCAGAGGATAATGCTCAATCATAATTTCAGAAGCAGCAGGGCTATCCTTGGCACAGTCAATTACATTTTTGGTCATATCATGAAAAAAGAACTTGGAAATGTGGAATTTGACCGCACGCATGAATTTGAATTCGATACGCCAAAAAATGGCGCAGATTACGGCGAACCTGCAGAGGCGATATATGTATCGGTGGGCGATGCCGACATCACGGAATACGGAAAAAGAAAGCTTGAGGCGGCAGCGATTGGAAGAAGGATTAAGGAGCTTGCGGATGAAGGCATAAGTTATGACGATATGGTGATACTTCTTCGCAGCATGACCGGCTGGGCGGAGGAATTTGTGGAGATGCTTTCAGCGATGCATATACCCGTCGTGGCAGAGGAGCATACCGGATATTTTTCCGCAAGAGAGATAAGGATCGCCATTGCTATGCTTAAGATCATAGATAATCCGCATCAGGATATCTGCCTTACCGCTATTCTAAGGTCCGTATTTGGAGGATTTACGGATGAGGAGCTTGCAGTAGTCAGGGCGCACAAAAGAAAGTGTGATATGTATACGGCACTCTGTTATATGGCGGACGGGACCGATACAAAATATGGGGATATACCAAAGAAGTGTAAAAGATTCAATGAAAAGCTTTTGACACTGAGAAAAAAGTCGCTGTATGTACGTATACATGAGCTTATACAAATGATATATGCGCTTGATGATTTTGCATATCATATGCGCGCCATGCCGATGGGTGAAAGAAGGCTTGGCAATCTCAGGATGCTTTTGGAGCAGGCGGTGGCATTTGAAAATACGGATAAGAGGAGTCTGTTTGATTTTCTAAGGTATATTGACAGGATAAGGAGTGCAGATGTGGACTTTGGCGAGGCCAAAACGGGTGTGGGAAGTAAAGGCGCGGTACGAATTATGAGTATACATAAAAGTAAGGGCCTTGAATTTCCGGTGGTATTTGTCAGCGGACTTGGAAAGCAGATGAATCTTTCTGATGCCAAAAGCAGTGTCATTATACAGTCGGAGCTTGGCATAGGAATGGATTACTTCGACCGCAGTACAAGAGTCAGATATAAGACGCTTATAAAGAAGGTGTTTGCAAGAAGGATAATAAACGACAGTCTTGGAGAGGAGCTAAGAGTTCTGTATGTGGCTCTTACAAGGGCAAAGAGCAGACTTATAATGACCGGTGTTATAAATGATGCAGAAGAATATTTTTCAAAATATGATGCGGATTACAGAGCAGGGCATGCAGAGATGTCGGGTCAGCATGTGACGTATTATGACTGGCTTACTCCGCATTTTGCCGCTCATCCCTCGTGGAAGGGAATATACGCAGACGGTATGGATGTTCCACCAATTAATTTTGCCGTATACAATGCGAATGAGCTTATTTTGCAGGATATAAAAAAATACACGGATGTTAAGCTTGTAAAAGAGGGGCTTTTGCTTGCGACGGATGCGGTATCGGTATCCGGGGAAGTACAGGATGAAATCGATTCGGTGATAAATTATACATATCCGTTTCAGAAAGATACGGATATTGCGGTAAAGGTATCGGTATCCGATATAAAGAAAGATATTCCCGATAAGACGGATGATGAAGCGCAGCAGGCGGACTGGATAAAAAAAGATGAGGAGGAATATGTTCCTTCTTTCATAAGAAAGGAAGAAAAAGAATATACAGGAGCCAGAAGGGGTAGTTTCTATCACATATTCCTGAAGAATCTCATCATAGACGAGGTTCATAATACGAAGGACGTATATATGATGCTTGAAAGACTGGCTGATGCCGGTATCATGCCACGCAATGCGGTTAAGGATAATGTAATATCCGCAAGAAAGATAGTTAATTTCTGTAAAAGCAGCATAGGATGCAGGATTGCGGCTGCTCAGAGAAAGGGAGAGTGCTATAGGGAACAGCCTTTTGTCATGGGACTTCCTGCGTCGGAGGTGTATAAGGATACCGACAGCAGTGAGATAGTGCTCATACAGGGAATAATCGACGTGTTTTTTAAGGAGGATGAAGGGATTGTACTTCTTGATTATAAAACCGACAGGATATCATATGGGGAGGAAGATAAGTTAAAGGAAAGATACGGCATCCAGTTAGAATATTACAAAAAGGCCATAGAGAAGGCTCATGGCCGGCCTGTGAAGGAGATGCTCATATATTCATTTGCCCTTGAAAAGGAGATACATCTATGAATGAAGGGGATATAACGGAAAAAAGGATTAAGGAGCTTGCGCTCAGGGCGTACGGCAATAACTATTATACCTGCACCAATTTTCTTGGAATTGCACAGATAAGCGCGCTTAAAAAAATATTTATGACGGATGAGGACCTTAAGGGGATGCCATATATACTGTACGGCGGAGTTTCAGGCTGCGAAAGATGCGTCGCCGCTTTTGGCAGCGAGGAGATGTTTGGTTATCAGTGTGAATTTCCGATAAGCTGCATTCTTATAAAACCACGCATGCAAAAATATGCAGACAAGCTGACACACAGGGATATACTTGGGGCAACGCTTAATCTGGGAACCAAAAGGGAGACCATAGGGGATATATATATAGATGAAAACGAGGCATACATGTTCTGCCTTAACAGCGTATGTGATTATATAATGGAGAATCTTATCAGGATCAGGCATACCTTCGTAAGCTGCGAACTGACTGAAAAGAAGATAGATTTGGAGGCTGACGGAGCAGAGACAGAGGTTCTCGTATCATCATTACGTCTGGACGGCGTGATAGCAAAGGTATATAAGACGTCAAGGTCGGCAGCGCAGTCGCTTATACGCGCGGGCAGAGTATATATTAACGGAGTTGTGGCGGAGAGCGTGGGACGCAATATAAAGGCCGGGGAGATTATAACGGTAAGAGGATATGGCCGCATGGAATATAAGGATACCTTAAAGGAAACCAAAAAGGGCAATCTTATGATTAATATTATTATATGGAGATAGAGCATATGCTAAAGGATATGATATTAAAGGAACTTATGGAGCATGAAGGAGAATCGGTATCGGGACAGTACCTTGCAGACAGATACGGCGTGTCGAGAAATGCCGTATGGAAGGTGGTCAAATCCCTGAAGGCAGAGGGGTATGTCATCACCTCGTCAACCAATAAGGGCTATACTCTGGCCGGTGATAACGATATACTTTCGACACAGAGCATACGGATGAATCTTGATGAAAGGAATAAGGGCATTGACATATATATCTACGACAGCATTGATTCCACCAATAATGAAGCAAAAAGACTCATTGCCAATGACAACAATATGGGCAATGCGCTTATAGTAAGCGACGCTCAGAAGATGGGGCGCGGAAGGGGAGGAAAGAGCTTCTATTCTCCTGCGGGAACCGGCGTTTACATATCCTTTATATATCGGGCTTCTGCAGTGATTAGAGAGCCTGATATAATAACGGCCAAGGCTGCGGTTGCGGTTATAAGAACGATAAAGAAGCTTACGGACAGAAAGCTGTGTGTGTGCGGCGTCAATGATATATATTATGAGGGAAAGAAAGTCTGTGGAATATTGACAGAGGCCGTATCAGATCTTGAAACAGGCCGTACGGAGCAGATTATAACCGGAATAGGAATTAATGTGAGCACGGAGAAATTTCCTGACAGCATATCGGACAGGGCGGGCTCCCTGTCCCGGCTTAAGATCAGCAGAAATGAACTTATAGCCGGGATTGTAAACGAGCTTACGGCGTTATTTGGAGATATCAACGATACGGGATGCCGCGCCGAATATAACGGGTACGTTAATTCTTGTATGAACCGGTCTGTGTAATAAGTTTTCTGATGCGCATGCCAAGAATTATCGCAAGAGAAATCTTTATGATATCAGGAATGATAAATGGGAATATGCACATTGACAAAACCGAGAGGATGGAAATCGCACCGGTTGACTGTATGTATACGTACATAAACCAGATGGTTCCGAAAGTGTATAATAATACAAGGCCTATGGCAGAAGATATGATGATTGCTATCGGTTTTGAACCGAATATATGCGTAAAAATCCATATCACCAAGGCTATAAGCAGAAATCCTGCGATATATCCGCCGGTAGGCCCTAAAAGAGTGCCCGGACCGCCCTTAAATCCGGAGAATACCGGAAGTCCTATGGCACCAAGGATCATATATATAAGAATTGTGACAAATCCCAGCCTGCCTCCCAGAATAACGCAGGTTATATATATGGCAAATGTCTGCAGTGTAAATGGTACGGCAAATGGAATCGATATCCATGAGCATACGGTAATAAGCGCTATAAACAGGGCGCTAAGTGCAATAGAGCGTGTTGATCTGGTCATTTTGTATGTACTCCTTTTTGTATGATTGGTTATTATAGCACTGCATAAAAAGATTGTCAACCATAATAAAAAAATGGGTGACAATTGTGTCTGGCAATTATATTTTACATAGCAGAATTGTTGACTTTGCATCCAAAAAATAGTATTCTATTTTCAGGGAAAAAAGTAGCAGGAGGTACCGTTTATGTTTGGAAAACTTATAGATATATTGAAGGAGAAGCCGAAGACGATAGTCTTTCCTGAAGGAAATGATACGAGAATATTAGAGGCGTCGTCAAGGCTTCTTGCAAGTAATTTTTTAAAGCCTCTTCTTATCGGAAAAGAGGAGGAAGTATATGAGGTGGCAGCATCAAGTGGATTTAATATCAGCGGTATAAGAGTGATAGATCCGGAAAATTATGAAAGATTCGATGAGATGGTGGAGCTGTTTTGCGAGCTTAGAAAGAGTAAGGGTATGACGCCGGATGAGGCGAAAAAGATCCTGAGACGCGCTAACTATTTTGGTACCATGCTTGTTAAGATGGGTGAGGCGGACGCCCTTTTGGGAGGAGCTACATATTCAACTGCCGATACGGTAAGACCGGCGCTCCAGCTTATTAAGACAAAACCGGGCAAGAGTATCGTATCGTCATGCTTCATACTTGTCAGGGAGCGCGCAACCGGTGACAATGAAGTTATTGCAATGGCGGATTGTGCGATTAATATTAAGCCTAATGAGGATGAGCTTGTGGATATTGCGCTTGAAGCGGCAGAATGTGCAAGGACATTCGGCATCGACCCAAGGGTTGCATTTCTCAGTTATTCAACACAGGGCTCCGGAAAGGGAGAAGACGTCGATAAGATGAGGCGTGCATATGAGAAGGCGCAGGCAAAGGCTCCGGACATTCCTATGGAGGGTGAGATTCAGTTTGATGCGGCCGTATCGCCAAGAGTGGCACGCTCAAAATGCCCGGAATCAACGGTTGCCGGACACGCAAATACATTCATTTTCCCGGATATCAATGCGGGCAATATAGGATATAAGATCGCACAGAGGCTTGGAGGCTTTGATGCATACGGCCCAATCCTTCTGGGACTCAACGCACCTATTAACGATCTGTCGCGCGGATGTAATGCGGCTGAGGTATACTCAATGGCTATAGTAACGGCAGCGTTAGCTGATTAGATGCAGGTAGGTTATGATTAAAGTATATCTGTATGATCTTAATAATCTCAAGGACATTAGTGAATATGGATACAGACAGAAGCAGGCACGTAAGGAAAGACGGCCTGCTTCGTCAGAGTATAAGGATGCAGGATACAGGGAGCTCGTCAATCTGGGGGTTACGGCGGTTCTGTCAAGGGCGCTGTCCGATTGCAAAATCGCTGAAGATGACGCGGAGCTCATATATGGGGAGCATGGGAAACCGTATCTTCGGGATTATAGCGACGTATTTTTTAATCTATCCCATTCGGGAAGGTATGTTATGTGTGCAGCCGGTGATGTGGAGGTCGGAATTGATATACAGGAGCATGTGCCGGACAGGCGTCATATAGCCGGACGTTTTTTTACGGAATACGAATGCAGGACGGTAGTGAACGCCGCAGGCGTATACGCCGATACTTTTAACAATATGGTCAGCTCCCGCTCTCTTCACATCACACCGAGGCGCGGAGAATATATCCTGATGGATAAAAAAGCCGGCAATTTTGTCTCCCATACCGTTTTCCAGCAGCCCACCCGTCTGGGAAAGGGCATCCTGGTCACGCCGACCGTTCACGGAAACCTCCTGGCAGGCCCCACGGCGGAGGATATTTCCGATAAGGAGGCCACGAACACCACGGCGGAGGGGCTTTCCCAGGTCATGGAAAAAGCCCGGCTCAGCGCGTCCCGCATTCCCTTAAATATGGCGATCACCTCCTTTTCCGGCCTGCGCGCCTGCGAGGAGAAGGGAGATTTCGTTCTGGGAGAAGCCTCTGACGCGCCCGGCTTTTTCAATGCCGCGGGCATCGACTCCCCCGGTCTTTCCAGCGCTCCCGCCATCGGCGTCCTGCTTGCCGGACAGATCGCGGAAAAACTCCATGCCGGAAAAAAGGCGGATTTTCATGCGCAGCGAAAGGACATTCCCTGCGTCGCCGAAAGCTCGCCGGAAGAGATCGCCGCGCTCATCGCCTCCGATCCTGCTTACGGAAATGTGATCTGCCGCTGCGAGACCGTGACGGAGGGAGAAATCGTAAACGCCATCCGCCGTCCCCTTGGCGCCAGGAGCCTGGACGGCGTCAAACGCCGCACCCGCGCGGGCATGGGACGCTGTCAGGCAGGCTTCTGCTCTCCGAAGGTCATGGACATTCTGG
>CASFAQ010000031.1 GCA_949292725.1 uncultured Eubacteriales bacterium
TGACGGAGAAGTGCATGATGTTGAGAGTATGCTTACCAATTTTAACTTTATAGCTGACCCTACAGCTATAGATAATTCGGATGTTGACGGCAAGCTGTACGTGTATGGTACGACTGAAGGATTTTCATATGAGAACGGCGTTATGGTTGGCAATAAGTATGATAATCACTCACTGACCATTCTTTCAACATCGGATATGGTTAACTGGACTGACGAAGGATTCATGGACAGCGCTAACCTGACCAATGAGCCTTCCTATTCCGATAATATTGTCAAAGGCGGATTTACATCAGGTAAATCATGGGCACCATCAGGACTTAAGATTGATGGCGACGGAGACGGCGATGATGAGTATTACATCTTCTATACTAATGGAGGAGCCGTGGGTTATGTTATAGGTGAATCTCCTACAGGACCTTGGAGAGACCCGCTTGGAAAAGCACTCTTTACACAGAGCTCGCCTAACTGCAGCGGCGTAGTATGGTGCTTTGACCCGGCTGTTCTTGTGGATGACAAAGGCGATGCTTATGTATATTTCGGTGGAGGAACCATAGAAAGTAATCCGGGACAGGGTAAGACAGGCCGTGTATGTAAGATAGGATTTGAAAACGGAACCGGCGAGGTATATATGGATGGAGAACCACAGGTTCTTGATACGTATTATTTCTTTGAGGACAGTGAAATTAACCAGTTTAATGGCAAATATTATTATTCATATTGCACCAACTGGGGAGCAGGACAGACGTTAAGCGGCGGTGGAAGTATAGCTGCATACGTTTCCTCAGACCCTATGAATATCACGTATGCTCCGGGAGAGAACGGAACCAATCCGTTTACGGATGAATACGGCGTATATCATCACTTCCTTGGAACCATACTTGATAACCCAAGCGTTATATACGGACAGACATATAATAACCACCATCATATGCAGTCGTTCAAGGGCAATAATTACATATTCTATCATTCAACCGTACTGAACAACTCAATTCATCGTGCGAGCAACCAGTATCGTTGTCTGCACGTGGATGAGATAGAGATTGATGCAGAGACTGACGATATAACAATCGAGCCTTCATATGAGGGAGCAGAACAGATTGAGAACTTCGATCCATATAAGAACTATGACGGTTCTGAAAGAATAGTTAATGCAACGACTACATCATACAGCGCAGGAGTAAAATCCACACGTGATGATGAGATGGTTGAGTATACGCAGAATGGTTCTCCTATGGTGCTTGACTGCATAGATACGGGCGACTGGACCAAGATTCAGGGAGTTGACCTTGGAAGCGGACTTAAGGAGATTGCAGCAGAGATTAAGTCTTCTACCAATGAGGGAGCTATAGAGGTATTCATCGACGATCCTACGGTAGCATCCAATAAGGTAGCTTCAATTCCTGTGAGCGTAAAGGATTACTATGAGATGGTAAGCGTGCCTCTTGAGACTGAAGTGACAGGCGTACATGATGTATACTTCGTATTCAGGGGAAGTGATTATACCGTTGCTTCATGGAAGTTTACGGAGAATAAGACAGAGGGCTCAGGAACAGTTCAGAATCCTCCTACACAGGGAACAACTACAGGAACAACCGTAAATACAGGAACAAGTTCACAGCCGACTGCAACAACTACAGTTGATACATCAAAGACATATACTGTTGGAAAGACGGATTATAAGATAACTGATGCAGATGCAGCTACGGTACAGGTTGTATCGGCTAAGAAGAACGTTACTTCGGTTGTTATACCTGCAAGCGTAACTATTGAAGGAAAGGCATATGCTGTTACGGATATAGCTGCAGGTGCATTTAAGAACTGCAAGAAGCTTAAGTCGGTAACGATAGGAAAGAATGTTAAGAAGATAGGTGCGAAAGCATTCTATAAGTGCTCATCACTTAAGAAGATTACGATCAAATCGAAATCTCTTAAGAAGGTAGGAAAAGCAGCATTTAAGGGAATTAACGCCAAAGCAAAGATTAAGGTTCCTGCAAAGAAGCTTAAGGCTTACAAGAAGTTGCTTAAGGGCAAGGGACAGAAAAAGAGCGTTAAGATCAGAAAAAGAGCGTTAAGATCAGTAAGTAAAATTTGATATCTGAATGAAGTGTCTGCGAGCTGTCGTGCAATTAGTGCGACAGCTCTTATTTTATACTGACAGTATACATAATCAGCACTCTGTCCGGTAAAACTATACATTATAAAAAAGTGGAGTGATTCTATGTCGGATGTAAAAAAAACAGGTATGCAGAGCATAACCTTTTCCAATCCACCGGTCATTACCGGCTGGGCGTCAGTTGCAGGTAAGAAGGAGTCGCAGGGACCATACGGAAAGTATTTTGATGTAGCGGCTGATACGGATATGTTTTCGGGCAAAAACTGGGAAGAAGCAGAAAGCAGGATGCAGATGTCGGCTGTACGTGCCGCTCTTGGCAAGGCGGGTATAGAAAAAGAGGATATTGATTATATAGTTGCGGGAGACCTTTTGGGGCAGCTTATGGCGACTTCGTTTGGAATTAAGAGTCTTAATATTCCGCTATTTGGAGTATATGGAGCATGTTCTACAATGGGTGAGTCGTCCTCAATTGCCTCCATGCTGATAGACGGAGGTTATGCAGACAGATGCATCGCACTTACCTCTAGTCATTTTGCAACAGCCGAAAAGCAATTTCGGTTTCCGTTAGGTTATGGCAATCAGAGACCTTTATCGGCAACGACTACTGTTACGGGAAGTGGAGCGATCGTACTTTGTTCGCCGAAGATTGTAAAAGAGAGAAAATCAGGACAAGTGCGTATTACCGGAATAACTACAGGAAAAATTGTAGATTATGGCATAAAGGATTCCAATAATATGGGGGCCGCCATGGCACCGGCGGCATATGATCTGATTAAGGTGCATTCAGAAGATTTTCAAACAGATTACCGCGATTATGACAAAGTGATTACCGGAGATCTTGGGGTTGTAGGACGGGATATATTACTCGACATGCTTTTCGCAGAAAATATTGATATAGCAGATAAATATATGGATTGCGGGATAGAGATATACGACAGAGGTAAGCAGGATTCGCACTCCGGGGGCAGCGGGTGCGGCTGTTCGGCAATTACGTTATGCGGACCCGTAATGCATAATCTTACAAACGGCATATGGAAAAAGGTTCTTTTTATACCAACGGGAGCGCTTATGTCAAGTGTGAGCTATCATGAAGGCAATACAGTACCGGGTATAGCCCATGGAATTATATTACAGTCAGCAGATTAGGAGGATTTTCTAATGGATTATGTTATAGCATTCGTGGTGGGAGGATTAATATGCGCAGCAGCGCAGATAGTTCTCGATACAACAAAACTTCAGCCGGGTAATATTATGGTATGCCTTGTGTGCCTGGGCGCAGTGCTTGGCTTTATCGGCGTATACGAGCCGTTTAAGGAGTGGGCAAAAGCAGGTGCGTCAGTACCGCTTCTGGGATTTGGAAACACCCTCTTTCAGGGCATTAAGGAGGGAATTGCAAAAGAAGGATTTCTGGGGCTCTTTACAGGCGGATTTACAGCTGCGGCTGCCGGGATATCCGGAGCGCTTATATTGGGGTATATAGCATCATTCATATTTAATCCGAAGATGAAATAAAAATGATTTTATATATTACCAATCATATGTTATAATTCATACAGCCAGTTCAGTTGGAAAGGAACCGTGTTATTATGATTAAGAAAATTAAGTTTATATGCGCTATTTTTCTGTGTATTATTACGTTCCCTGTCATATCTGCGTGTGCGCTCTTTCCTGAAGAGGAGACGTTTAAGACGGCAACGGTGGTTCAGGAATATGAGAGTGAGGAATTTACCATGACTACGGTCAGGCGCGGAGATATACGTGATTATCGTAATATTCCATGTATATACAGACAATCCAATATAGACGACGTCGTTATAAGTCCATGGATGGAAGTTGAAAGGATATGTGTAAATGTCGGGGATGAGGTTAAGGAAGGCGACGTCTTGGTTGAATTTGTATCAGAAGAAAATGATGCAGATATAGAAGAGATATCCTATGAGATAAAGATGAAAAAGACGCTCATCAGACAGGCGGAAAATATGTGTGAGCTCGAGATTGTCAGACAGAAAAAGGCGCTTGATGATGAGACAATGTTAAAAGCCATACGTGAGAAATATGCAGCGCAGATTTCATCGTATGAGGGAGAGCTTTCGGTGCTTCAAAAGCAGTATGATGAGGCTGTTGCGATGAAAGAGGCGTATCAGATTACGGCATCGATATCCGGAACGGTTACATATGTTGACAACAGCGTAGTGGGCGGCGGCAGAATGAACAGGGGAGGTCCCGGGGCCATGTCCAGAGATTTTCAGAATGATGAGATAAGAATAGTTTCGGTTTCGGATGGTTCAATGCCTTATTTTGCTACGGAAAAGGATTCGTCTGAATATGTATCCAATCTTTCGGAGGGTGAAAGAATCAAGGTGACCTCCGTCGGTAATGAGTATGACGTTACGGTTCATTTCCCAAAGAATGATAATGAGTATGTATATTTTCTGCTCGAATACGTGCCGGATAATATTGAGAACGGCAATTCGGCTAACGCCGAGTACGTGATAGAGGAGCATAAGAACGTTTTATATCTTCCGGAAAGCGCAGTCAATAAAATGGGAGATACATACGTAGTATATTATGAGGATGAGAATGGGCTTAAGAGCGCTAAGGAAGTGACGATAGGACTTCAGGCGGATAATAAGATAGAGATTACAGGCGGACTGGAATTTGGTGAGGCTGTAATAGTAAGATAAGGAGAAGCGTTATGAGAAAAGTGGGTATATGTATCGTCTGTATGGCAATGATTGCTGCATTGACGGGCTGTACGGCAGAGAAGAGTGTAGTGTCGGTTCCTGAGCTTATGGAGCCTGTCGGAGATGTAAGCGACAGCGCTGTTGTAGTGCGGCAGGACATATGTAATGTAAAGATTTTTGCAGGACAGGTTGTTCCTTATACCGAAGAAATTGGATTTGATACGCCGGGTATAATTGAGAATATATATGTGGATCTTGGCGACACGGTGAAGAAAGGTGATATCCTTGCAACCCTTATCGGAGCAGAGGATAACGCCAGATACAGTGAGATCATAAATAATATATCTCAGTCGGAAAAGAGTAATGAGGAGAGCAATCTTACGGCTGAATATGATATCAGGATCCTTAAGGCAGAATACAGGCGTATAGCTAAGCAGCTTAAAAAGGCGTCGGGAGAGGATAAAAAAAGACTCAAAAGCGAACTTGAGATAAAGGCTGCGGATATAGATATAGCAAAGCAGAAATTAAGCGACAGCAGGCAGATACAAAAGATTGAGATGAATGAGCTAAAAAGGCAGAAAAAGCTTATAGAAAAAGAGATACAGGAATACTTTCTGTATGCCGAAATGGACGGGGTTGTTACATGTGTTGCCCATGAGACGGGCGATCAGGTATCGTCTGACACATTTGTCATCGCATTGTCCGATATGTCGGTGAAGCAGATAAAGGCGGAATTTGTAAGCAGTAATGATGTGGAAAAAGCAGACAGATGTTATGTAAAATATAAGGATAAGGACTATAATGTAAAGCAACTTCCTTATGATGCTGATGAGATCAGTGACCTTATAAATAATGATGAAAAGGCGTATGCATATTACAATCTGGAGACACAGGATACAGAATTTGATGTGGGAGAATATATCGATATGTATGTTGAATCGGGATTTCAAAGTAATGCGCTTGTAATACCGTCAAATGCATTGTATAGAGAATCGTCCCTGTATTATGTATATAAAAGAAATGGTGATACCAATGTTAAGACGGAAGTGACGGTCGGAACGATAACGCCTTCTTTTGTTCAGATTACAGATGGTTTGGCGGAAGGAGATGAAGTATATGTTAAACAATAGATTTATGAGAGCAGTATGCATTGTATGCGCCATATGCCTGATTGTCATGAGCGGGTGCAGGAAGAGTACGGATGAGTCTGTCGATAAGGAAGAAGCAGAGGAGTTTTTATACACAAAAGCTCTCTCAGATGATGATAGCGAACAGCCTGCGTATGTTCTTTCGGAGGTAAGACGCGGCGACTTCCTACATGAGATGTTTGCAATCGGCCAGACAGAATACAGGGATACATATTATCAGACTCTTGAGGCGGAGAGCGCAAAGCTTGTCAGATACAAAGTCAAAGAGGGTGACAGTGTAAAGAAAGGCGATGTGATCCTGGTGTATGAGCCGGTATTTGACGAGGTGGATTACGCACAGAGGGTTGCGGATGTAAGTCAGCAGGAGAAAGAATATACGGCCGGTTATGACAGCAGAAGAGCTGAGATTGTACAGGCCGAGCATGATCTTTCCGAACTTAAGGATAAGACGGAAAGACAGATAAAGAAGCTTGAGATTGAGAAACTTAAGCTGGCACTTAGGAAATATGAGGAGGTTTGGACCAATATTCTGGAGGCGAAGAAGGAGCTTGAAGAGTATAAGGCGGGATTTGAAGAGACTAAGGTGTATGCGGATCATGACGGATATGTTATGCAGCTTTCGGAATATAAAAAGGATGATATAATCAGCAAGGGTGCTGTTGTAGCGGCTATATCGCCGAAAAAGGATTATCTGATCAAAATAGAGGAGCTTCCTGAGGAAGAGATGAGATATAACGCAGAAGTGACCATAACCATTGCGGCAGATGACGGAGAGGTTTCTTATCCGGGAAGGGTTATCATGTCATCCAATATACTCTCATACTCCAATGCGCAGGAGGCAGCTTATGTTGATTTTATCGAAAAACCCGCTGAACTGCCGAGCGGAACCATAAAAGTTTATTTTCAGAGCAGGGCACTAAAGGATGTGCTGCTTGTGGATGAGGATGCGGTATCATTCGAAAAAATGGGTGAGGGAGCGGATATTGAAGAGGTGCCATATGTGTACGTATACGAGAACCAGATGGCATGCAAACGATATATAGAAGTCTACGGAAATAATAATAAGGATTACCTTGTGCTTTCGGGTCTTAGCGAAGGGCAGCAGGTAGCCATATACAAATAGAAAGGCGGATTACCGGGAATGATAAGATTTTTAATGCAGAAGCTTTTACATAAAAAATGGATGGTCGTAAGTCTGCTTATAGGAAATATTCTGCTTATAGCGATAGCATGCAGTAATCCGATGTATAAAAATGCTTCTTTGCAGAGAACGCTTACGAAGTCATTTGGTGATTATATTGAGCGCGAAGGGATATATCCGGGAGTTATAACTCTTGAGTCCGCCATGACAAGGGATCAGTCCAATGAAGCGGACTATCTTATGATGTCGGAATTATCAGAAAGCCTCGCAGGGGATATAGGTCTTGTGCAGGAAGAATGCGTCCATATATTAGAACTTATGAAATCCAATGCAGAGTCTCTTATGGAGCGTGAAGATAATACGAGCGGGCATACGATGAGGATTGCTTCAATGAGTGGCATAAAAGAACACATAAAGCTTCTTGCGGGACGGATGTATGAGGAAGAGCCGGTAGATGGCGTTATTGAAGCAATAGTAAGCCAGAAAACCTTCTCAGAGGCTAATCTTATATTGGATGAGGAGATGCAGTTTAAGGAGCAGCTGGATTCCTCAGGCAACCCTATTGTGGTCAGGATAGTAGGTGTATTTACCAATAGCGAGACCAATGATAATTACTGGGTAAAGAGTCCGTCAGAGTACGAAACAGAATGTTTTATCTCAGAAACATTATTTGAGAAAACATTTATTAATACTGAAAAGCAGGTATATAATATAGAATCCGTATGGAATATATTCTTTGATTATACGGCGCTTGAGCCGTCCGATATAAAGAGCATTGTGGATAAGACGGAAAATTATGCAGAGGAGTATAATAAGAGGACCTCAAGGTTTAATGAGCCGGTATACATGGAGATATTAAAAGAATTTCTTCTGTCACAGAATAAGATAGTTACTACCCTTCTGATACTTCAGGTTCCGGTGCTGGTGCTTTTGTGTGCTTTCATTTTCATGATATCAAGGCAGATGCTTGACCTGGAGCAGAATGAGATAGCCCTTCTTAAGAGTCGTGGCTCAAGTAAGGGGCAGATTATATCAATATATGCGATGCAGTCGGTACTTATAACCTGTGTGAGTGTGTTACTCGGGCTGCCGTTTGGTAATTTTCTGTGCAGAGCGCTTGGTTCCGCAAATGGATTTCTTGAGTTTGTACACAGAAGCTCCCTTAAGGTGAGATTTGACGGACAGGTTATGCTTTATCTGTTTGCGGCATGTATCGTATCCATAGCCGTTATGGTACTTCCGGTATTTAAGGATGCCGGGGTGACGATAGTGGGCTATAAGCAGCAGAAAAATAAAAATAAAAAGCCGCTGTGGAGAAAAGTGTATCTGGATGTGCTTTTCTTTGCAGTGTCAATATATGGACTGTATTCATTTGCAGACAGAAGAGATATGCTCATGACAAGAATGCTGTCGGGCGATTCGGTGGACCCGATGCTGTTTCTGTGCGCCTCATTATTTATCATAAGCGCAGGACTTGTGGCGCTGAGGATACAGCCACTCATTGTAAGACTTGTTTATATCATAACCAAGCGTTTTCTTAAGCCTGCGACATTTGCGTCATTTCTCCAGATACTGAGAAGTCGGGGAAAGCAGAGCTTTATGATGGTATTTTTAATGCTTACGGTGGCCCTTGGAATATATAACACAACAGTTGCACGTACTATCCTGTCAAATGCCGAAAAGAGCGTTGAATATCAGAACGGCGCTGATATTATATTTCAGGAGGTGTGGAAAGACAATTCCGCATTTCTTGTGCAAACGGCAGAATATGAGGTTGAAGAGGGGCTTGAACTGACATATACGGAGCCGGATTATGCAAGATTTGAAGAACTTGGCGAAACGAAGTCGCTCGCAAGAGTCCTTAAGGCAACTGTTGACGTTTCGGGAGACAGGACAAAGGAGGGCGTAAATACAGCTACGCTTATGGGAATCCATACGAGGGAATTCGGAGAGACGATTAATTTTGATTCATCGCTTCTTCCGGAACACATCAATACTTACCTTAACGTATTGGGCTCTAACAAAGATGCTGTGCTTCTGTCAATGAATTTTCATACCATTCTGGAATATGATATTGGGGATGTGATTACCTATATCAATGAAGACGGGGATATCATTAATGGAAATATATACGGATTTGTCGATTACTGGCCGTCTTATATACCGCAGACATACAGCATAACCGAAGAGGGAGTTCTCGATAAGAAGGATGAATATATGATCATCGCAAATCTTTCAAAAATTCAGGAGGTATGGGGAGTTACGCCTTACCAGATCTGGCTTAAAACCGATGGCTCCACACAGTACATATATGATTATGCAGAGGAGAATGAACTTCGGTTTACAGAGTTTTACGATTCTCTTTCCGATATGGTTGAGATAAGAAACGACACGCTCTTTCAGGGAACCAACGGAATACTGACCATGAGCTTTATAGTTGTACTCATACTGTGCTGCGTAGGTTTTCTCATATACTGGATACTTTCAATAAAACAGCGTGAGCTTTTATTCGGAGTATTTCGTGCAATGGGTATGAGAAAACGTGAGATAATCCGTATGCTGATAAATGAACAGATATTCAGTTCTGGTATATCGATTGTCATCGGAGCGATAATCGGGGTTGTGGCTTCCAAATGTTTTGTTCCGCTTGTACAGATATTTTATTCCACAACCAATCAGGCAATACCGCTTACGGTAGTCAGCAGAAATGATGATATGATAAGGCTTTTCGGAGTAATGGGAACGGTTATTCTTGTATGTATGATAATCCTCGGAGTTATCATTTCGCACATAAAAATATCGCAGGCTCTTAAGCTGGGGGAGGATTAATATGGAATACATTATTGAAACACATGATATCGTTCAAAGTTTTCCGGTTTCGGAAGGAGAGTTTATAGCCCTGAATAACATCAATATAAAGATACCGAAGGGAAAGATGACTATTCTGCGCGGCCGTTCCGGTTCAGGTAAGACAACACTTATGAATCTTCTGGGAGCACTTGATAAACCCAAGCAGGGAAGCATTGTTTTTATGGGCAGCGATATCGTAACCATGTCCGAAATGGAGCGTGAAAATATTCGGAAAAAGGAGATAGGTTTTATATTTCAGTCTGTTGCACTTATTCCAATGATGACCGCCTATGAGAATGTGGAATTTGCACTCAGGCTTGCCGGATATAAGGGCAATAAAAAGGAGCGCGCATTGCAGTGCCTTAGTATGGTGGGGCTTTCAAAACGTGCAAATCATATGCCGCAGGAGCTGTCGGGCGGTGAACAGCAAAGGGTTGCGATAGCGCGCGCAATAGCTCACAAGCCGGGAATTATATTTGCAGACGAGCCTACGGCGGAGCTTGATTCGGGAACGGGCATACAGGTTGTAAAGATATTTAAGACGCTTGTATCGGAAGAAGGAATAACTGTCGTGATGTCCACACATGATGTGGGACTCATGGATGTTGCTGATTGTATATATGAGCTGGAGGATGGTGAGATAGTTGAAGGAAATAATGATAGAGTGTGATAATCTTGTAAAGATATATAAGACAAAGGATATAGAGGTGCTTGCGCTTCAGGGTCTTGATATAACTGTTGAGAAGGGAGAGCTTATGGCCATTATAGGCAATAGTGGCAGCGGTAAATCCACGTTTCTCAATATGATAGGAGGGCTTGACAGACCAAGCGCCGGAAGATTATACGTAGACGGCAAGGACCTTTTCAGACTCACGGAGGCTGAGCTTGTGGAATACAAGAAGCACACCGTCGGATTTGTATGGCAGAATAATGCAAGAAATCTTCTTCCTTATCTTACCGCTTATGAAAATATTATGACTCCCATGCTATTTTCAAAAGGCGAGAATAAGAAAGAGCGTGCAGATGAATTGTTGGAGCTTGTAGGTCTTTCGCACAGACGAAACAACAGACTCAGCCAGCTGTCGGGAGGCGAGCAGCAAAGAATTGCAATCGCAATTGCCCTTGCTAACAGACCAAAACTTTTACTTGCAGATGAGCCCACCGGTTCGGTTGACAGAAACACATCCGACTATATTCTTGATATGTTTCGCAGGCTCAATGAGGAGTTAGGCATAACAATAGTTATTGTCACACATGACCTGGGGCTTGCAAGGAAGGTAAACAGGGTTGTTTCAATCAGGGACGGCAAAACCAGTACTGAGAGAATTATGAAGAATGATTATATCAACAGACTTAAGGATGTATCATTTAACTGGAATGATACTGAGGAAACCCAGGAGGAATATGCGGTACTTGACCGTGCCGGCAGACTGCAGATACCTCCGGAGCTTCTTTCGGGTCTTGGCGTAGAGGGCAACAAGGTTAAGCTGGAGCTTAAGGATGGCCGTATTATAATCGAGAAGCCGTAAAGCAGTACCATTCACCCAGAGTGGTTGTCTCAACTATCGTAAAACCTGCATCCGTTATGGCGTCATATACTTTGTCGGCTGCAGTATCTATAATGCCTGATGATATGAATAGTCCGCCCGGCTTTATGTGGCGGGCTATAACCTTGGACAGGGGAATTATCACATCAGCAAGAATATTTGCCACGGCTATATCATAGCATTCATATCCGATATCATCTGCAAGTCCGGTATCGGAAAGCAGGTCCCCACATACTATATCGAACTGCTCTTTGGTTATTCCATTGATATCCCTGTTGTCAATTGTGCTAGGAATTGCATATTTGTCTATGTCAATTCCCAGGGCATGTCCTGCGCCGTATTTGATGGAGGCTATCGACAGTATTCCGCTTCCACAGCCAACATCAAGAATATTCATGCCAGGTGTGATATTTTTTTCGAGGGCTCTTATACATAATTTGGTGGTGTCGTGCGAGCCTGTTCCAAATGCCGTTCCCGGGTCTATGCTTAT
The DNA here is from genome assembly GCA_949292725.1 of uncultured Eubacteriales bacterium. Classification (GTDB taxonomy): domain Bacteria; phylum Bacillota; class Clostridia; order Lachnospirales; family Lachnospiraceae; genus V9D3004. The sequence continues at coordinate 11,974 of CASFAQ010000031.1, forward strand.
AACAATATCTGAAGGCTTATATCCGCTGTAGTCATCCATGCTCTGCCATGAAGGCTTGATGACCATACGGTCTGAGACCCTGAATGTATGAAAGAATTCTTTCCAGTTATTAATCCAGTCCTCATCGGCAGTTTCAGATACTTCCAGTGCTCCGGCGCCTATATCCATATATTTGCCAAGCTCCTTTAGTTCATTCTTTATTTTTTTAACAAATTCTTCTGAATCCTCGCTGCTGTCTTTGTAGAATCTAAGTACAGCCGTACCGTCATTTTCTGATGAATCAGGAAGAATATCAACATACATCTGCCTTTTTTCATCCTCGGTAAGAGGCAGATTATCTTCTATCTCAATACCACTGATTCCCATATCGGTAAGCATGCAGCTGATTATATCCGTAGCTTCACCGGTCGTATGAAGCGTATATTTTGTCCATTTCATAAGAATCCTAAGCCTCCTTTATGTACTGTGTCAATTATAGTATATTTGACAGATACACACAAGATGAAACGCTTGATATAAGTTGCAAATGAATGGTATAATGGGAAAAATGAGTAGGAGAGCGATATGACAGATTATTCACAGATTGATGGGATGCAATATCATATACAATGCAAAAAGGGTGATGTCGGCAGGTATGTAATACTTACCGGAGACCCGAAAAGATGTGCGCATATTGCCAGGTATTTTGATAACGCAAGATTGATTGCAGATAACAGGGAGTTTATGACATACACGGGTATACTTGATGGCGCCCGCGTGAGCGTTGCGTCTACCGGAATCGGTGGGCCATCTGCCTCAATAGCCATGGAGGAGTTAGTCAGATGCGGAGCTGATACATTTATCAGGGTAGGAACCTGTGGAGGCATGGATTTAAAGGTAAAAGGCGGAGACATCGTGATTGCAACCGGTGCGGTCAGAATGGAGGGTACGACAAGGGAATACGCTCCTATTGAATATCCTGCTGTCGCGGATTACGGAATAGTGAATGCACTTTGTGATGCGGCAGGAGAGTATGGATACACATATCATGTGGGAGTCTGTCAGAGCAAGGACTCGTTCTACGGACAGCACAATCCGCAGCTTATGCCGGTTTCTTATGAACTGGAGAACAGATGGAATGCATGGTGTCGTATGGGATGTCTTGCATCCGAGATGGAGACGGCGGCATTATACATTGTCGGAGGTTATCTGCGGGCAAGGGTCGGTTCCGTCCTTTTGGTTCTTGCCAATCAGGAGAGGAACAGGGCGGGCCTGCAAGACGTGCAGTTTCACGATACAACAAAGGTTATAGAGACTGCCATCCGGGCTATGAAAATAGTGATTAGTGGAGATATCAATGAAGGAACAATGGATAATTAACGGCAGACAGGCGGATTTTGTAAGAATAGCAGGTGAGCTTTCATTGCCGCCCCTTGTTGTTAAGCTTATGGTTAACAGGGAAATTGAAGAAAATGACATGAGAAGCTTTCTTGGCGGCGGGCTTTCGGAGCTTGCGGATCCCTGTCTTATGAAGGATGTTAAAAAGGCGTGCGATATTCTTTTAAATGTGGCAGAAAATAACGGTACTGTTGCAATAGCAACAGATTATGACTGTGACGGAGTGTTTTCCGGCATGGTGCTTTGTACGTCACTAGACAGAATCGGAATACATACAGAGCTTTTTACCCCTGACAGGGTTAGGGAAGGATATGGACTTAATAAAAGAATCATAGATGAAGCATTTGCCATGGGCATTCGCCATATTATAACCTGTGACAACGGAATAGCTGCATACGAAGAGGTAGTGTACGCAAAGAGTCTTGGTATGACGGTTATAATTACCGATCATCATGAAGTTCCCTTTGTGTCGGGTGAATCGGGAGTGGAATATATTCTTCCTCCTGCCGATGCAGTAATTGACCCGAAGCAGGAGAACTGTGGGTATCCTTTCAAGGGACTGTGCGGCGCGGGTGTGACATACAGGATTGCCGACGAGTTGTATCGTATCACCGGTGTGCCTGATGATGAAAAGGAAATTCTTCTTATATATACGGCAATCGCAACAGTCGCGGATATTATGGAGCTTGGTGGCGAGAACCGAATCATCGTAAGAGAGGGGCTTAGATTATTTAGTCATACGGATAATCCGGGGCTTAAGGCGATAAAAGAGGTTAATAGTCTGGATGGTGTGCCGATAACGCCGTATCATATCGGATTTGTAATAGGCCCGTGTTTTAATGCGGCGGGAAGATTAAAAAATGCGAACATGGCATTTGAACTGCTTACATCAGAAGATAAAAAAGATACGTATGAAAGGGCCGCAGAACTTAAAAAGCTTAATGAGTTTCGTAAGAATATGACGGAAGAAGGCGCAGAACGCGCCCTTATAAAGGCTTATGAACCGGAAAATGAGGCGTGTAATGTTCTTGTGCTGTATCTTGAGGACTGTCATGAAAGTCTTATAGGAATAATAGCCGGTAGGGTAAAGGATGTTGTACATAAGCCCGTGCTCATCTTCACTGACGCGCCGGATAATACATACAAGGGTTCAGCACGTTCCATAGAGGCATATTCAATGTATGATGAGCTAAATAAAGTAAGAGAGATTCTGATAAAATTTGGCGGGCACAAAATGGCAGCGGGAATGACCATTGCGAAGGAGAATTTTTCTCTGTTAAGGGAGCGTCTTAATATGAATGAGACTCTTACAAAACAGGATCTTACTCCGATTGTGAGAATCGATGCAGAGGTGCTTATAAGACATATGTCAATTCCCGTAATAGAGTCGTTTCGTGTGCTGGAGCCGTTTGGATACGGCAATCCGAAACCGCTGTTTGCGGGCAGGCATCTTAATATAAGGCGTGCAAGAATTATCGGAAAGAACAGTAATGTTCTCAGATGCATCATTGCAGATGTCGAAAATAATATGTGTGACGCTGTGTATTTTGGCGATATTCCGGCATTTCTTAATGCCATAGGGGAATGCTTTGGTGAGGATGAAAAAGACAGGATGTTAAGGGGAGCTCCAAATAATACTGACATTTCGCTTACATTTAATGCTGAGATAAATGAATATAACGGACTCAGGAGCGTACAGCTTATTATTCAGAATTATATGATATAGATAACGGAGGAGATACGGATGATTTTTATTATTATACTTGTAAATGTTGCGATACTTGATATTGCCGTGAAGAATCTGATAGAGAAGCATTATACCAAAAAGGACAGCAGATATATTCCGGGCGGTCTGGTAAAGATACACAGATGCGAGAATAAGGGATGCTTTCTCGGATTCATGAATAAAAGAGCGGGTATGGTGCGCGTTATATCCGTAGTTATCACGCTTTTGTGTCTGTTATTATTATTAATAATTCTTCCGAAGAAGGGTATGAGCGTTAAGAAGCTTGGGCTCGCCCTTGTGCTTGGAGGTGCGATATCCAATGAATATGACAGGATAAAAAAAGGCAGTGTCACTGACTATTTCAGTATCAATCTGCCTTTTTTGAAAAATGTTGTATTTAATCTCGGTGATATATCGATATTTGCAGGAGTTATTCTGCTTGTTCTTGGTACGAAAGAGCAGCCCCGATAAATCCCTTGAACAGAGGATGCGGTCTGTTCGGTCTGGATTTGAATTCCGGATGAGCCTGCGTAGCGATGAACCATGGATGGGATGGAAGCTCAAGCATCTCCACGATGCGTCCATCCGGTGACAGACCGGAAAGCTTAAGACCGGCCTTTGTAAAATCATCCCGGTAATAATTATTCACCTCATAACGATGACGATGGCGCTCGTGTATGGTTTCCGCACCGTATAACTGATATGCCTTGCTGTCCTTGCTTAGAACGCAAGGGTATGAACCAAGACGAAGAGTACCTCCGATATCCTCAATACCATCCTGCTCCGGCATAAGATGAATTACAGGATGCGTGGTTGAAGGGTCAAGCTCAGCGCTGTGGGCATCGGAAAAACCAAGAACATGTCTTGAATATTCGACTAAAGCGAGCTGCATTCCGAGGCACAGACCAAGATATGGTATGTTGTGCTCTCTTGCATACTGTATAGCCATTATCTTACCGTCGATTCCGCGTGAACCGAAACCTCCCGGAACAAGTATTCCGCTTACATCTGAAAGAAGCGACTGTATATTATCTGCCGTAAGGTCCTCTGATGATATCCATTTGATATTAACCGAGGCATTATGTGCAAAGCCGCCATGTTTGAGCGCCTCGACCACGCTTATGTAAGCGTCATGTAAGGCGGTATATTTACCGACAAGGGCAATGGTTACATCCTTTGTAAGATTACAGATTGTATCCACCATGTTATTCCATTCGGAAAGGTCAGGCGTTGGATTCTCAAGCTTAAGGCATTTGCAGACTATATCGGCAAGATGTTCCTTTTCCAGTGCGAGAGGAGCCTCATATAATGTCTCCACATCTATATTCTGGATTACATTGGAGGCAGGAACATTACAAAACAACGCTATCTTATCCTTTATGCCGGGTTCAAGTTCCTTCTCCGTACGGCATACCAGTATATCAGGCTGTATTCCTATCCCCTGAAGCTCTTTGACGCTCGCCTGCGTAGGCTTGGTCTTCATCTCGCCTGAGGCCGACAGATAAGGAATAAGCGTAACGTGAATGATAATGGCGTTATCGCGTCCCACATCATACTGGAACTGCCTGATGGACTCAAGAAACGGCTGGCTTTCGATATCGCCCACCGTACCGCCAACCTCTATGATGGCAATTTTGGTATCATTACAGCCGTCATTTCTGTAAAAACGGCTCTTTATCTCGTTAGTGATATGAGGAATAACCTGAACAGTGCCGCCGCCATAATCTCCGCGGCGCTCTTTTGATAATACCGACCAGTATATCTTGCCAGTAGTCACATTACTCTGTTTGGTAAGGCTCTCGTCGATAAATCTTTCATAATGTCCCAGATCCAGATCAGTCTCCGCTCCGTCGTCCGTTACGAAAACTTCTCCGTGCTGTATAGGATTCATGGTTCCCGGATCAATATTAATATATGGGTCAAACTTTTGCATAGTAACGCTGTAGCCTCTCATCTTGAGGAGACGGCCAAGTGACGCAGCAGTAATTCCTTTTCCGAGTCCTGATACAACGCCGCCTGTAACAAATACGTACTTTACTGACATAATTATCCTCCTGAAATAGTAAAAACACAGTTTTTTAACATTTGTCCGTTATTATAGCAAAATAAAGATGCTTTTTCAAGTTGATTTATACTACGCTGCGATTTATAATACTACTATTCAATGTAAAAGAGGTATACCATGAATAATAACAATAATAAAAATAATAACAAAAAAAAGAATGAGAACACAACGTTTATAATTGTATGCGTGATCGTAACTTTATTTACTATCATGCTTATAACATTTCTGAATAATAAGATACAGGAAAGCTCGAGAGTCGAGATCAGTTATTCTGAGTTTCTCCAGATGATAGAGGAGGATAAGATCGATTCGGTAGAGGTGTCTTCCAATAAGATATACATTGTTCCGAAAAAGGAAGACGGTACGCCGTATTACTCCAGGATATACTATACCGGTGTGATGAGCAGCGACCTGATCCGCCGTTATGTGACCGCACGCCTGCCCGACGCACGGTTTGTCCCGGGTAAATTCGCCAGCGACAATGCCATCGGGGTGGCGCTGCTGGCAGCCAAGGAGGTTGGCGCATGGCCCAGTATATCCAGATCCACGAACTGAACGCCTATGTCCGGCAGCTCCTGGAGCAAAGCGAACCCCTCAGTCAGCTGATCGTCTGCGGAGAGATATCCAACTTTACCCGCCACTACAAAAGCGGCCACCTGTATTTTACCCTGAAAGACGAGACCGCCTCGGTCAAGGCGGTCATGTTCCGGGACAAGGCCCGGCTGCTGGGGTTTCAACCCCAGAATGGGATGCAGGTGCTGGCCTACGGGCGTGCAACGCTGTATGAGCGGGACGGCGCCTTCCAGATCTATGTGGACTTTATGCGTCCGTTTGGCGCCGGCGCGGCGCAGATGGCCTTTGACGCGCTGCGCAAAAAGCTGGGTTTTTTATGTGACCACCAACCGTTGGTTGCGGCCGCGCCGTTCTGCCTTGTTTTCCTGGCCGACTGCCGCCG
>CASFAQ010000032.1 GCA_949292725.1 uncultured Eubacteriales bacterium
GCAGGAGGCGGCGGAGCTGGACGGCTGCTCCGATTTCAAATTTTTTACGAAGATCGTGATCCCGCTGTCCACGCCCATCATCGCGGTACTCTGCCTCTGGGTGGCGATCGGCCTGTGGAACGGGTATTGCATTAACGATTTCGGGATGTGACAGAGCGCCGTCTTCGATTACGATTGCTCTGTTAAGATGTTCGCAGCACTGTGCGGCAAGATATATGCCTTTTTTGCTTAGTACGGACATTATGCCATCGTATATCGCATCTGCAATCTGTGGACTTGAGTATGTTCCAATATCTCCACCGGCAACTTCGCTTGATGAACAGCCTACGATAAGAATACTGCCGGAGGAAAGACAGGCTTTATCGCACAGCTCACATATGGCGTCATGTGCCTGTTTTTTTATGGTATCTGTTATATCAGTGTCATATATTACATTAGAAAGAGTACTCATACATACACATCCTTTATATTTTGATAGCTTTTAAAAGCTCGTGTAGAATTGTGCTTATAACTATTGCGACAACTCCCTGTACAATATTGCCCGGAATACCGTATACTGCACCAAGTCCTGCGCCAAGTATGAAGGCGGAGAATGTAAAATATCCGAGTATCATGATTATTTCACATATTAATGCGCTGATTACGGATGCAATACGCGTAATTATGGTTGGACTGCCCAAAAAGAGTTTGTACAGATAATATGCGCACACAGCCATGACAGCTTTGATGATAAATGTTGCCGGAGCATAGAATGCATATCCTGATATGATATCTGCGAGCATTGAGCCTATTCCTGCCGCAAGAGCTCCGTACAAAGGCCCCAGAAGATAGCCGGACATAAGCACGATACAGTCGCCGAGATTAATGAAACCATTGGTCGGAGTAGGTATCTGTATAAGCATTGTTGCGATAAAGCAAAGAGCTGCAAATAACGCCGTCACAGTTATCTTTACAGTTGAGCCTGAATGCAGGATTATATGTTTTGCTGATGTTTTTGCCATAATATCATGCCTCCTGAATTTTGAATCTGCATTTAGGATAGTGATAAAATGACATTGAAACAATAGCCATTTTGTGACAAATTAATAAGACCAGATGAATGGCGGACTATTAAAAACTTATCGAGTCAAAGCATGACAGGTAATAATCTTTTAATTCAGTATACATTTCCTTTAACGATGCAAACTGTATCAGCCAGTACGAATCACCGGCATCAGTAACATATGCAATATAAGAATAATCAGTTCCGTTAACGTTCTTATCCCATTCGTAATACAGACCGTTTCCGTACGTTACGGCCTGTGATGTGATACCGGTATTGCTCATTACAAGCGTCGCATATTCGGAAAGATTATTGATTGTGATTCCGGAAGCTGCAATGTCGGATTTGTTTTCTTTTTCACCTATACAGATTGAATCGGTACTTGAATAGAAGAAAGTATATTGCGACTGGTTGGATTCTATATAATCCGAACCCAGTGTAATGTTGAAATTATCATAGGTGTGAACTATGGGTGATGGTGTCTGCGTTGCTGAAGAATCATCTGATGCGGATGAACAGGCGCATAGCGTAAGAGAAACGGATAATGCAGCTGCTGTAAATATTTTCTTAAAGTTATTCATATATATAACTTCCCTTCGTTGATGTGATGGTTAAATGTAACATGCGTTCACATATTTATATCATATACATTTACATTCGTCAAATCGCGGGTGCTTACTTTCCATTGACTTTTTCTGACTAAAAAGGTACAATAAACACATTGTGAAAAAATATATACATATGGGAGATTTACACTATGAAGAAAACGAAGATTATGCTTGGAAATGAAGCCATAGCAAGAGGGGCTTATGAAGCGGGAGTTAAGGTTTCGGCTGCATATCCGGGTACTCCAAGTACTGAGGTGAGCGAGAATCTGGCTCTGTACGATGATGTGTATGCTGAATGGTCTCCGAACGAAAAGGTGGCAACAGAGGTTGCTATCGGAGCTTCGATGGCAGGTGTAAGGGCGCTTGCATGTATGAAGCATGTCGGACTTAATGTCGCATCAGATCCATTATATACATGCGCATATATTGGTGTAAACGGGGGACTTGTTATCAATGTGGCAGACGACCCGGGGATATACAGTTCGCAGAATGAGCAGGATACACGTATGATTGCGAGGGCGGCGATGATTCCGGTGCTTGAGCCTTCGGATAGTCAGGAGGCTAAGGATTATACTAAGCTTGCGTTTGAACTGAGTGAGGAGTATGATACGCCAATCATCTTAAGGACGACCACGAGACTGGCGCACTCTCAGGGGGTTGTAACTCTTTGTGAGAGAGAGGACATACAGGATAAACCTTATGTTAAGAATATTGCCAAGAATGTAATGATGCCGGCTAATGCAAAGAACAGGCATCTGTATGTAGAAGAAAGACTTAACCGTATGGCTAAGGATGCATCTTCATTTTCGATAAATAAAGCTGAGTACAATGATACATCTGTAGGAATCATAACAAGCGGTATACCTTATCAGTATGTTAAGGAGGTTATGCCTGATGCTTCGGTTCTGAAACTTGGCTGCGTGCATCCGCTTCCAAAGGATCTTATATGCGAATTTGCATCAAAGATTGATAAGCTTTATATAATTGAAGAACTTGAGCCCGTTATTGAAGAACAGGTAAGATCATGGGGAATAGAATGTCAGGGGAAGGAATTGTTTACCGTTCAGGGAGAGTACAGCGCTAATATGATCCGCAGGAACCTTCTTAACGAGCCTGTGGAATATACTGCATGTGATGCGCCTATGAGACCTCCTATACTGTGTCCGGGATGCCCTCACAGAAGTACATTCTCAGTTCTTAAGAAACTTAAAATTCATGCATGTGGAGATATCGGGTGCTATACCCTTGGCGCGGTTGCACCGCTTAATGTCATAGACACCACCGTTTGCATGGGTTCAAGTATATCCACTCTGCATGGTATGGAAAAAGCAAAGGGAAGTGAATATATTAAGGACTGGGTTGCTACCATAGGAGATTCAACTTTCCTTCATACAGGGGTTAATTCTCTTATGAACATGGTATATAATAAGTCGCACGGTACGGTACTTATCCTTGATAATTCGACTACAGGAATGACCGGACATCAGGAGCATGCCGCAACAGGTCTTACTCTTAAGAACGAAGAGACCTATGCGATTAATCTGTATGCTTTATGTAAAGCCATGGGTATAGATAATGTATATGAGGTTGATGTATTTGATACGGCAGAGCTTGAAAATGTAATAAAACGTGAGGTTGCGCGTGATGCAGTATCGGTTGTCATATGTAAGTCGCCATGTGCGCTTCTCAAATCATTTGTTCCAAAAGGGAAGTGCTATACGATTCCGGACAAATGCGTCAAATGCGGACAGTGTCTTGTTCCGGGATGCCCTGCTATAATTAAGAAGGATGATGCCATTGTTATAGATGATACTATGTGCAACGGATGCGGACTCTGTATGCAGAGATGCAAATTTGATGCCATAGGATTTACACCAAGGCAGAGCTGATACTGAAATTTATGAAAGGATTAAGGGGTCTGTATATGGAAACTAAAAATATTATGATTGTAGGTGTGGGAGGACAGGGAACACTCCTTACGAGCAGAATTCTCGGCGGTATCATTACTAAAGCCGGTTATGATGTTAAATTATCTGAGGTTCACGGCATGGCTCAGCGTGGAGGAAGTGTTGTAACTTTCGTGCGTTATGGCGATAAGGTGTACGAGCCTATAGTTGAGGAAGGATGTGCAGATGTGCTCATTGCATTTGAAAAGCTTGAAGCGCTCCGTTATGCACATTTTCTGAAGAAGGACGGTGTTATGATAGTAAATGAGCAGGAGATTGCGCCTATGACGGTTGTTACCGGAGCGTTAAGTTATCCTGAGAATATTATCGTTAATCTCAAAAAAGACCATAATGTTGTATCGATTGACGCGATGGACGCCGCTAGAAAGCTTGGCAATACAAAATGCTTTAACGTTGTTATTCTTGGCCTTGCTGCTAAGAGCATGGATTTTGATAAGGATGAATGGCTTTCGGTTATCGAGAATACGGTGCCTAAAAAAACGGTTGATATCAACAAGAAAGCATTTCTGGCAGGGTTTACTTGTTAATTTAAATGGAAGGAAAGCAGTAAGATGCCTATAACACATTTTTTAGAGGATAATGTTAAGAAATATCCCAATGATATATGCCTCGTTGAGGTAAATCCCGATATACAGGAGAAAAGACGGGTTACGTGGAGGGATTATGAACTTATAGAGACAAATCCTACTTCAAATTACAGAAGGGAGATTACATGGCATGTTTTTGATGAAAAGGCCAACAGATTCGCCAATCTCCTTATAGAAAGAGGTATAAAAAAAGACGATAAGGTGGCTATTCTTCTGATGAATTGTCTTGAGTGGCTTCCGATATACTTTGGTATTCTAAAGACGGGAGCATTGGCTGTGCCTCTTAATTTCCGTTATGATTCTGAGGAAATCAAATACTGCCTTAACATTGCCGAAGTGGATGTTCTGGTTTTTGGACCTGAATTTATAGGAAGGATAGAGAATATTGCAGACGATATCATTACCAACAGACTTCTGTTCTTCGTAGGTGATGGCTGCCCGTATTTTGCGGAAAGTTATGATAGTCTTGCAGCTAATTGTTCCAGTATCACACCGGATATCGATATAACAGATGATGATAATGCCGCGATATATTTTTCATCCGGTACTACGGGCTTTCCTAAGGCAATTCTGCATAAGCACAGGAGTCTTATGCATTCCGCGATATGTGAACAGAAGCACCACGGACAGACTAAGGAGGATGTGTTCTTATGTATTCCTCCACTCTATCATACCGGAGCCAAGATGCACTGGTTCGGAAGTCTTGTATCAGGAAGTAAGGCAATCCTGCTTAAGGGAGTCAACCCTAAGACGATACTGGAGACAGTTTCTAACGAGGGCTGTACTATTGTGTGGCTTCTGGTTCCATGGGCTCAGGACATTCTTGAAGCCTTTGATACGGGAGAGCTTAAACCTGATGATTTTGATCTTTCAGGTTGGAGACTTATGCATATAGGTGCGCAGCCTGTGCCGCAGAGTCTTATTAAGAGATGGAAGAAGTATTTTCCGGATCATGATTATGATACCAATTATGGTCTGTCCGAATCCATTGGACCGGGCTGCGTTCACCTTGGTGTTGAGAATATACATAAGGTCGGAGCAATCGGTAAGGCCGGATATGGCTGGGAGGTTAAGATCGTTGATGATGACGGCAATGAGGTTGAACAGGGAAAGGTCGGAGAGCTTATCATAAAAGGACCGGGAGTTATGACATGTTATTATAATAATCCTGAGGCAACGGACGAGGTTTTAAAGGACGGATGGCTTTATTCGGGCGATATGGCTCAGATGGATGAGGATGGATTCATATATCTCGTTGACAGAAAAAAAGACGTCATCATAAGTGGTGGTGAGAATCTATATCCTGTCCAGATTGAGGATTTCATAAGAAAGAATACTCTTGTAAAAGACGTTGCGGTAATAGGTCTTCCTGATAAAAGGCTTGGTGAGATTGCTGCTGCGATAATAGAGGTGGTAAAGGGAGCAACATGTACGGAGGATGACATAAACACATTCTGTAAAGAACTTCCAAGATATAAGCGCCCTCGTAAGATTATTTTTGCAGATATACCGCGCAATCCTACCGGTAAGATTGAAAAGCCTAAGCTTAGGGAAATGTACCACAGCGCCAATCTTATCGACGATCAGAATAAGGGATGATTTGTATGAAATATATAAAGGCTGTTTTATTTGCCATACTTTTCGTGATGTGGATACCTTCTACAGCATTTGCAGACGAAACTGTCTCCGTGCCTGTCACGCAGAACGCACTGTCTCTTAAGGAGGTTACGCCCTTAACATATACAATGCTTAAGGGCGAGACACTGAGTCTGCACATTTTTGATATCAAAGATAAGCTAAAGTGGAAATCGGACAATGAAAAGGTGGCTGTTGTAAAAAAAGGAAAGGTCACTGCCATAAAAAAAGGCGTTGTTAATATAAGCGCTGAGAGTGATGATACGGAATACTGCATAACCATCACTGTTGAGAAACCAAGAAAAAGTATTATATATCTTACATTTGATGACGGTCCTTCGCTATCATCAACGCCCAGGATACTCAATATACTTAAAAGAAATAAGGTGAAGGCAACATTTTTTACTATTAATTATGACTCTGTCACCGAAAAACTCATAAAGAGAGAGCATAGAGAGGGACATACTGTTGCCATACATGGTTATTCTCATGATTATGGCAGGATATACCGTTCGCAGAAGGCTTATATGGACAACCTGTACAAACAGCAGGATAAGCTTTATAAAACGCTTGGATACAGAGTTTGGATTACAAGATTTCCGGGTGGAAGCTCTAACCTTGTAAGCAGATCGTATTCAAAGGGTATCATGACAAAGCTTGTGAAAAAGGTTGAAAAGACCGGATTTTCATATTTTGACTGGAATGTAAGTTCATCGGACGCCGGAGGCGCAACTAATAGCGAACAGGTATACAAAAGTGTGATATCGGGACTCAGAAAAAACAGGGAAAATGTTGTACTTATGCATGATTTCTCGGGAAATTATAAGACGATAAAGGCACTTGACAGAATTATCAGATATGGCAAGTCGCACGGCTATGAATTTCGCGCCATAACGGAGAGTACGACCGCCGTTCATCACGGTGTGCAGAATTAAATATTTTATCTTGATATTTGTTATCAAAAACGATATACTAATCATGTAGTATGTCTGAAAAGGAGTGCAGTTAATGAGGGTTATTGCAGGAAAGGCACGACGCATGACATTAAGAACCTGTGAGGGAAAGGACATCAGACCGACAACTGACAGGATTAAAGAGACTCTGTTTAATATTCTGCAGGGCGATATATATGATTCTGCATTTCTTGATTTGTTTGCCGGGAGCGGCGCCATAGGCATTGAGGCGCTGAGCAGAGGCGCTAAGGAGGCTGTATTTGTTGATAACAGTAAGAAGGCGTTAGAATGCATAGAGGATAATCTGAAGCATACGAAACTTTATGATGATGCGACTATTCTTCCGATGGACGTTTCCCATGCCATACAGAATCTTTCAAGACGCGGCAGATACTTTGACATAGTATTTATGGATCCGCCGTACGACAGGGATATGGAATGTCCGACGCTTGAATCCCTAGCCGGTTCGGGTATTATCGATGAGGATTCCATTATCATAATCGAGACTTCAATAAGAACAGATGAACAGGCATTTAATATGAACGGTTTTAATGTGGTCAGAGTAAAAGAGTATAAGACGAACAAGCATGTTTTTCTAAAGTACGATAATATATTATAAGGAAGGTGCATAATTATGGCAGAGAGTAAGATTGAACAGTTGATTGATGACATTTTTGAGTTTGTTGAGAGCAGCAAGTCGCCATTTACCAACCAGAATAAGGTTACGCTTCATAAGGACGAGCTGTACGACATGCTTGATGAGCTTAAGATGAGGACACCTGAGGAGATAAAAAAATATCAGAAAATTATTGCCAACAGGGATAAGATCATAGCTGATGCACAGAATAATGCTGATATGATAATTGAGCAGGCGAATAATCACGCAGCCGCTATAGTTGATGAGAGCGTTATGGTTCATCAGGCCAATGAGCGTGCTGAGGAGATTGTTGCTGCAGCTAATAATGAGGCAAACCATATCGTGGCAAGAGCCAATGAAGAGGCTATGCAGATAAGGGTCGGCGCCATACATTATACGAATGATCTGTTGTCAAATGCGGAAAGCATAATACAGAATGCATATAAGAATACCAAAGCAAGATACGACCTTGTATTTGAGGCGCTTAAGGAAGACCTTGATGTTATTGCTGCCAATAAAAGAGATCTTGCAAAAGATATGCCTCAGAGTATGAGAGAAGAGCTTGGAATTGAACTGGATGATGCGCCGGTAGATGATATCAATAAGCTCATAGATGAACTCGAATCATAATGTACATATAACACAATGCGCAGCATATCACTGCACATATGAGTTTGTGCAGTATGTACCTGGTGATTGAAAGACCCGATGAGCATATAATTCCCTTGCTTTGTAATACTGATGACAAACCGCCGAACGCGCATATGCCTGAGGCAATGACGTATTTGTATATATCGGAAATTGCACTGTCAGACAGAAGCTTTGTTCCGGTTGTTATTTCAAGTATACCGGTTGCTGCTAAGATACATGCATCGGGTATGTGAATAGTCATTATTATATTTGCAATCATTGAGAATATTATTATATATGCACCTACCATCACGAGAACCTCAAGGCTTTTCATGATTATCTGTTCGAATGTATGATGAAGTGATAATGAGTCCGTACGGATACCTGTGGACTCATTTATTATTTTACCGGAATGTACTGCGCAATCTTTTTTATATGTAATCAAATATGTTATAAATGACGCTGCAATTACACAAAGCCATATGGTGTAGCGTCCCCAGACGCTGTTAAGACATATGCATCCGGTATAGCTTATAAGGAATATGGGACTTGCGTTATTGCATATTATGAGTAGGCGCTGCGCCTTATTTTTTGAAAGCTGTCCATGCTCTATTAGCCCGCCTATGGTATATGCGCCGTTAGGATAACCCGAAATCAGACCCGTAAAAACAGGAAAGTAACTGATAAGGCGTTTTGGACACAGATTAAGTTCTGTTATAAGTCTTGTGATAACAAAGAACGGAAAGAGTGTCGGAAGTACCGAGTCAAACCATAGTATAAGACCGTAGCGCGCGCCGTTTACACATACCTCGGGCATGGTTATAAGAAGTATAAGTGATATTATAACAGCAAAACAAAGTATTATATATGTTCGTTTTCTCATATTAAATACTATGCATGTTATACGATTACAAGACCATGTGTGTATTCATTGTATCCGGTTTGCCCCTGAATATATCGGTAGAGCTCGGAACATCTTATATCCTCGCGAGACATCTCTATAGCGGAAGGCTCTCTGAGGGCTTTGATATCGCGTACATTTCTCAGTACCGGAACTGCTGCGGCATGATACAGTAATTTTACGATATCAGACGCTTCTTTTCTGAAACCAAGCATGCGGATATAAGGTATATTATACTCTTTCAGATTATATTTTCTGATTCCAAGGCAAATATGAAGAAGTGCGCGTGATACCCGCGTGTATGTGAGCTGTTTGGTTTTGATAAGCTTGCAGAAATCAGTAAAACTAGTATATTTGGTTATATTATTGACAATTCTTGATGCCAAATCCTCATTTACATCCAGATAATCACAAAGATGCTCAGCATTATATATAAGTCTGGAATATAGTGTATCGGAAAAATCATTGGCCGTAACGATACCATTAAGCAATTTGCAGGCGTAAGCGGGCATATAATGCGAAAGAGACGAAACGTTACCACTTTTCAGATGTTTTCTTATTGCACCGGCGCTGCATACACCATCAGGGTGAAGGGATATATCGTCCATATTATATCCGGCGTCCGTTCTTTGTATGGTGTATGGTTTAAGGGATGTATTCTTACATGCCTTAAGATATTCGATGGCAAGTATATTATTCGGGCTGTAATCAATATCAGTGCCGTCCGTATACGACTGTAACGCCCTCATGCGCGAAGCAGGATAGGACAGACCGCTTCTCAGACCGGCTCTTAATTCTTCTGAAAATCCCCCGGGCTCATCATATAATATGTCTGATATAACAGAGATCTTCTTAAGGCTTCCATCCTCACTGCCAAAGCAAAAATTATCGGTAACGGATGTGGCGATAAGTGTATTTGTGGCAGCGTGTGCAAAACCTTCTGCGCTGGAAGTTGCGTATCTTACAGGAAGCTCAAGGACTATGTCGCAGCCAGACATAAGCGCCATGCGTGCGCGAGCGTATTTGTCGGTTATGGCAGGCTCACCGCGCTGTACGTAATTGCCGCTCATAACACATATTATATAATCTGATCCGCATATCTGCTTCGTTTTGTTAATGTGATACAGATGCCCGTTGTGAAATGGGTTATATTCACATATTATGCCTGTAATTATCATATAAGCCCTCCTGTTTACTTGATTGTATCAGTATTGATTTTTGGGGTCAATAGTCGTATAATCAAAATAATTGATTAGATTTTTGGAGGTTAGATTATGAAAGTCCTAGTTATTAATTGTGGCAGTTCGTCGCTTAAGTACCAGCTTATAGATTCCGATACTGAGCAGGCTCTTGCATCAGGTATATGCGAGCGTATTGGTATAGACGGTATCTTTAATTATAAGCCTCAGGGTGGTGAAAAGGTTGTGTTCGAAAGGGCCATGCCTGACCATGAGGTTGCCGTAAGTATTGTGCTTGAAGCGCTTGCAGATAAGGAGTATGGCGTTGTGGACAGCCTTGATGAGATTGAAGCTGTTGGTCACAGAATAGTTCACGGCGGAGAGAAATTTGCATCTTCCGTACTTATCAATGAAGAGGTGCTTGAAACTATCGAAGAATGTAATGATCTTGCGCCACTTCACAATCCTGCCAATATAATAGGTATCAGGGCATGTCAGGCAATTATGCCGGGTGTTCCTAATGTCGGCGTGTTTGATACTGCATTTCATCAGACGATGCCTAAGAAGGCATATCTGTACGGACTTCCGATAGATTATTACAATGATTATAAGATCAGAAGATATGGTTTCCACGGAACAAGCCACAGCTTCGTTTCAAAGAGAGCGTGCGAGGTGTGCGGACTTGATTATAATAACAGCAGGATCATAGTGTGCCACCTTGGAGGAGGAGCGAGTATAACGGCTGTTAAGAATGGTAAGTCGATAGATACAACCATGGGACTTACGCCTCTTGAAGGTCTTATAATGGGAACAAGAAGCGGAAGCATCGATCCTGCAATCATTGAATTCCTTATGAATAAAGAAAATATGACTATAGATGAGGTCATGGAGGTGCTTAATAAGAAGTCGGGCGTGTATGGACTTTCAGGAAATATATCAAGTGATTTCCGTGATCTTGATAAAGCGTCCAATGAAGGTAATGAGCTTGCAAAACAGGCAGTTGAGGTGTTCTGTTACAATGCTGCCAAGTATATAGGAGGCTACATAGCAGCCATGAACGGCGTGGATGCCATTATATTTACTGCCGGACTTGGGGAGAATGATCATGTTGTAAGAAAGCAGATTGTAAGTTATTTTGAATACATGGGAGTACATTTGGACGAAGAGAATAATAAAAAGCGTTCAGAAGAAGTGATGATATCAACAGCTGATTCAAAGGTCAAGGTATATATCATTCCTACCAACGAAGAACTTGCGATTGCAAGGGAAACAGCTCAACTGGTGTAAAAATAGTGGTTGACAAATGTATTGTTTGTCAGTATAATAGATCAAGTGTGAGCGAAGTTAATTATATAATTTTGCAATAGTTTACGGGAGGTGTAACGGAATGTCAATTTGTCCTAAGAATAAATCATCAAAGGCAAGAAGAGATAAGAGACGCGCTAACTGGAAGATGAAAGCGCCTAATCTTGTAAGATGCAGTAAATGTGGAGAGCTTATGATGCCGCACAGAGTATGTAAGAAATGCGGTTCATATAATAAGAAAGAGATTCTTTCTGCTGCAGAGGAAGCTTAATATTGTATTTGTTTGTTGTTAATGGAACCACCGTATAGTTATCTGATTCGATGATTAGACGGTGGTTTAGTTGTATATCTGGTAAAATAGGAAGGGATGGTTATAGAAGTAAATATAATATCAGCTAATTATTATATTATCTGTGAATAATAGGTTACGAGCCATGAAGTGTCATGAAGCATGTCTTCCGTAAGCTCTATGTAACACTGCTTATCGGTATAGTCCGCTTTAAATATGTGCATTCGCTCAGAAAAACAGCCGGATTTATTTACAGGTATAAACATCCCGCTTTTTGTTACGTAGCATTCGGATTTTTTGGCTTTTCTTCTTGACGCTGAATCAGTATATACAGCGATGCTTTTATGCATAACTGTTTGCTCGTCAATCATATAGTAGTAATCCTTATAATCCGAAAAATAGTACCTAAGCTCAGCTTTGATGATGGCAATTCTTAGGGTGATATTATTTTTGCTCCAATGACAGTAAACCGGTTCGTTTATTTCAAAATCATAGTTGCCAGGAAGGTTGCATTTATATGTGACGGTTACATAACAGTTATCCTGAAGTTTTTTTAAGGCTATATTTTCCACATCAACATTTATTTTGGATAATTCCTTGAGAAATAATAATGATGAAACCTGCAGAAGACCTGTTACATCTTCGTAATTGTGAAGTAAAAGCGCCTTAAGAAGCATGTCGTTTTCTTTGCGAAGATATATATTCTGCATATATTCGGCATATACTTCTATGAGCTCGCCACCGTTAAATCTGTCATCCCTGTCAAGGCCTATGTAGCGTTCAAAGCTTTTAAGTTTCTTGTCAGGAAGACGAAGAAGAGCGGCATATTTTCTCAGTGTGTGATATATATCAAGATTCCTGATTTCGTTAAGGCGGGCAGGATTTATCCTGTGGCGCTTGCATTTCCTGTTGATATAAGGTATGTCAAACGTTGTTCCGTTATAGTGTATTGCAATATCAAATTGGCTTATGTAGTCAAGAAATGCCTCTATTATGGTCTTTTCACTGTTATAATCGTCCGCAAACCATTGTACCACGGTAAATGTATTCTCATCCGTACAGCTTCCAACACCGTTAAGATATATATTGGATGTATCGGCGGACAGACCGGTAGTTTCTATGTCAAAAAAACATATCTGTGACAGTTCAAATGTATCATAAGGATAAAAGTTCCATGACTTGTCAGGCGATATCATATCGTTTAGGTTAAAGGAATGTGTGTATGTAACCATCTGTTTTCCTCCAAATACTTTATGTCACCATTGTACAATAAAAATATGAACGGCTCAATAATTGACTTTATCTTTTGGTTATGGTACTATGTGGAACATAAATTTAATATGTAAACAATCGGGATATGGTCAATTCTTGCAATTGTTAATAGGGAATCCGGTGTGAGCCCGGAGCAGTCACCACTACTGTAACACTGACAAGAAGGCGGTATGGCCACTGGTTAACAGCCGGGAAGGTGCCTTTGAGGATGATGTGGAGTCAGGAGACCTGCCATAACCTGAATAAAGTCTGTTTTCCGGGTGAGGAAGATATTCTTTTTTGCTTATTATCACTTCTGAATGTATTTGGGAGTTTGTTATGGTACGTAAAAATTTCTGTAAGAAAAGAATATACAACCTTATTCTGGCATTAGTATTAATGGCAGAATTTTTTTTACTGCCTTTTAATACCTGCTCTGCCAAAAATAAAAAAGCTGAGGATATGAAGACGGTTACGACGGTTATAAATGATTGCTTTGACGCAATTTCGGATGATGGTACTAATGTTTTATCGGGCAGCATACTTGCAACGGCCGGAAGTACCGGCGGCGACTGGTTTGCCATCGGCTGCGGACAATATAAAAAAGTAGATGCATATACCGATTATCTTGCTTTACTGGAGAAGTATGTTACGGAATGTTATCGTGAAAATTCGTATGGACTCAGCCGGAATAAGGCTACCGAATGGCATCGCATATCGCTTGCCGTGCTTGCCTGTGGCGCAGACCCCTGTGCGTTCGGAAAGAAACCGGATGGCAGCCACATTAATCTTATTGCTGACGGAACATATAATTGTATAATCGGCAATCCGTGGAAGCAGGGAATCAATGGAGCGGCATATGCCCTTATCTGCCTTGATGCAATGAAATATAATATTCCTGAGGGTGCGCTATATACAAGGGATGATTTTATAGAATACATACTCGAAAAGGAGCTTGAGGGAGGAGGATTCGCCCTTAGCGGTGGTGTCGTTGATGTGGATATAACCTCCATGGTCCTTACGGCCCTTGCACCATATTATGATGCGAACAGGAATGTAAAAGCAGCGGTTGACAGAGGGCTTGATGCATTATCAATGATGCAGTCAGGTAACGGAGATTTTGCATACGGCGGTTCTACGGCAGAAAGTACAGCGCAGGCTCTGGTTGCCCTTACCTCGCTTGGAATAGATATCTGGAGTGACAAAAGATTTGTAACCGATTCCGGCAAAACGGTATTCGACGGACTTATTGAATTTTATGACAGTAAGAAAAAGGGTTTTGCGCACATTAAAGGTGAAAGCATAAGCGCTATGGCAGATGCGCAGTGCATATATGCGCTTGTTAGTCTTTACAGGCAGGTAAATGGTATGGGAAGGCTCTATGATTATACTGATTATGCGGATAATAAGAGCGAAGCCATAAAAACTCCTTCCACCAATACCGATACCAAACATACGGACAGGTCTGTGCAGACTGCCGTGCCGGATACGGACAGTAAGGATAACAAAACACAGGTTAGTACATACATTAAGTCGGATGAAGCAGGCAGTATTGAGACAAAAAAAACTGCCAATCGCCTAAAAGCAGTAGAGATGCCAAAGGCTGAGGATGCTGCGAAAGATGCTTCTAAGAAAAAAGATAATAAAAAAACCGGTAAAACAAAGGAGTATGAGGATACGGAAGAAGACATAGTGCAGACAGATGCGGCGCAGGATAATATACAGGACAGCCTGCAGGATAATATACAGGATAGTATTCAGTATAGTATTCAGGATGATATTCAGGATAATGTTCAGGATGATTTGCCTGATACAACTGCAGAACATGTAAATTCAGGTGATGTAAAAGGGCAGATGACGGATAAGAAATATACAAAGGAAATCGCAGGTACAGCCTGTATGCTTACGGCAATATGCATAATTGTGATTATATATATTATAAAGA
>CASFAQ010000033.1 GCA_949292725.1 uncultured Eubacteriales bacterium
CTGATGATTTCTTTCATGGCATCCGCCAGATCCTGGTACTTCCATGGACGGTCTTTGTTTGCGAGATATTTATAGAAGCCCTGCCGGCTGATACCAAGCATCCGGCAATAAAATGAAATTTTTCCGGTAATCCTGCCGTCCTCTGTTTTCAAAGCGAGAAAGATCATTCTCTGGTTTTTGCTGACTTCCGACGGCTGGCGGCGAAAAAAGCGCTGGCTTCCTCCAGAAATTCATTTTCTTCCTTCAGGCGGCGGATTTCTTTATCCTGCTCCTTCACCCGCTTACGCAGCATGGTAATTTCTTCTGACAGGCTCATTGCACTGGCAGGGGTATGGGAACCTTCCCCAACATCCAGCTTACCAGCTCTTACAGCTTTCAGCCATGTATGGATGGTTCCTTCAGGGATTCCTAATTCTTTAGCAGCCTTAGCGCCGCCGATTTCTTTGGCAAGTTTCACTGCCTGTACTTTGTATTCATGGTCATATTTACGTGCCACTTTGAATACCTCCTTATTCTCTTGGTTTTATTATGAAATCCTTGAGAATAAGCTGTCATACAAAGTTCTTAACGATATTGAGTTGCTTCATGGTGCCGATAACATGCCCGGGAAATGGCAGTTCCTGATATTCCTCGGTCAGCAGACAATCCTGAACATGCAACACGTCGAAGCCTCTAACTGTTCTTGAGTTCTTCGCCGTCGGTGATTAACCTACAGCAGTTCTTTTTCGTGCTGTCAAGGGTGGCGGTAAGTCACCATAAACTAAAATATCTACAGTTTTCAAGGTTCGTCTGAGCCTTTTTTCTTCAGCTCAGTTTTTCATAGGTCGCTTGACACTATCCGTTTATTGGGTAAGTACCACAATAATAATAAACATATTATACCATCTTTTGTGAAAAAATCATTGATATTTTGAAAGATTATATTGATGATTTCTATCGAGTTTTCACAAAATATTCACAAAACAACAAAAAAGCTAACAATTTTTGTGAATATTTTCGGATAACGTTAATTATCTCCGCCCTTCGTTTTTAAATATTTAAATAAAAAGTAATGGCAAGAGAAGAGTCAAAATATTGGAGCGATCCGGAGTATTTGTTTGATTGGACGGATGGGGAGTTTATGTAGAGTTTCATATTACACATATGATGCTTGCATATTATAAATAATATACGGAAGAATATAATTGACATAGTTTGCGTCAGAGAATATAATAAACTTAACAAAATAGATTAACAAAATCTAAAACGTTAAGAAAAAAAGGGGGGGGGAAGACGATGCTATACAATTATATTAAAGAACATTACAAAGAAGCAGAGCCGATTTTCTTTTCGGATTTGGAGAGAGAGGGTATTACGAAGTCTGCCTTAAATCAGCAGTTGAAGAAACTTTGTGATAAGGGATTGTTGCAGAAGTACGACACTGGGGTATATTTTCTTCCTAAGAAGACACTACTAAATTCAACCATTGGTCCAAATGCGGATATGGTGGCGAGATATCGTTTTATCTCTAAAGGAGATAATATCGATGGTTTCTATGGAGGCAATTCATTTGCTAACCAGATAGGGATTACTACACAGGTTCCACGAGTGGTTGAGATTATAAGTAATAATACCAACTCGTCAGACAGAGAGGTTCGGATTGGTAACAGAAGATTTTATGTGAGAAAACCAATTGTACAAATAACAAAAGAGAATGTGTATGTGTTACAGATGCTGGAGCTGCTGAAAAATCTTGATGCGTATTTAGATTATTCCTATGTAGAGGCACGGGAGAAATTTGTAGAGTATATATCCATTCATGGAATCACAAGAAGTGATGTGGATTTGTATATCAGAAAGTATCCGATGTCTACGTTTAAATACTATTATGAATTGGAGTTAGATCATGTACTTGCATAAAGAAAATAGAGAACTGTTTCGCGATGCAATCTTGCTGGCTTCACAGAAACTGGAAGTCAGTGAAGATATCGTGGAGAAAGATTATTATGTCACTTTGATTTTGAAGAACCTTTCTGTGATTGAATATCCGGTTGTGTTTAAGGGCGGTACATCCCTTTCCAAAGCCTTTCATGTAATTGATCGATTTTCGGAAGATATTGATATTACTTTTACAGAGCATGTGGAGATTGACGATGATTTCTTGAAGCTTGTAAAAGAAGTGCGTGCACACAGAATTGATATGGGAAGAGAAATTGCTCCGGCAGCACCTCTGGATGTAAATGTTGTGGAATTGGTTCATAATATATGTGATGAAGATTTTTACAAAGAAGATTACCGGGAGACTACGCTTAAGTTGATTTCGGATTCTTTGGAGTATGAAATGTTGAAAAAGCAGTATAAAGAATTGGTGGAGAGAATATTTGCTTAATATGTTTTTCTACCTCAAAAGATGTAAAATAGGGTTGTAAATTTTTCATAATATGTTTGGAATTGCGGCGGACGTCTGCGGACTATGCCTAAGGGAGTTGGATGCGTCCGGCTTCCTTTTTTAATGGTTAAGTAAAGGTACACACGAGAGCAACTTGTGTGTACTTATACTTTAATGTGTATAACACCACGTATCTGCTCATTCTTGTTCGCCCACCTAAGCGCAAACGAGCCGTGATACACCTGCAAAATGAAATTCTGTTCGACCACCAAGCCACTAATCTATGAAGACTGAACAGTTGGAACTTCTTCTTGACAATAGTCCTTAAACACTACTATAATAGTACGGTAGATTACTAATTATATGTGAGGGATTTATGATGAAAAATCAGTTTAGTGCTGCGTGGGCAAAAAGTAATGCTTTGTACGCCAGGGCGGCCTCGGTGCTTGGTGTCGGATATCCAGAGATGATGGTGCTGTATGCCATGGTGACTATGGGGGATCTTACCCAAAAACAGATTGCTGTGAATTTTGGAATGCAAAAGCAGACGGTACATACCGTTGTGAATAATCTTTGCAAAAAGGGGTATCTTCTGTTGGAAACCAGTAAGGATGATAAGCGCGAAAAGCTGATCCATTTGACGGAAACCGGAAGGGAATATGCACAAAAAACAGTTGCTCCTTTAATAAAAGCCGAGGAAAGGGTATTCGAAATGATTGGCGGCGAAAAAATGCAGTCCATGTGCGAAACGATGGATCTGTTCAACCTTCTTTTTGAAAGGAAAGTGAACGGAGGTTTAGACGATGAGTAACAGAAGGGCTTTCTTTCAGTACGTGATTCCCTCTGTGTTATCCTTTGCCCTTTCTGGTGTTTACGCTATCGTTGACGGTTTCTTTGTAGGTAATTCGATCGGAGATGCCGGACTTTCCGCAATCAACATTGCCTATCCCATCACGGCAGTACTCCAGGCTGCAGGAACGGGGATCGGAATGGGCGGCGCAGTGAAATACTCGATTCTGAAATCACAAGGGAAAGAAAAGGAAGCAAGGGAATACGTTGCCGGTATCGTCTGGCTGATGATCGTTTTCAGTCTTGTTTTGACTGGAGTGAATTTTCTGACTTCGGAACAAATTCTTTCTGCACTTGGCGCGTCGGGCAGGCTGCTCACACTTGGAAATGCGTATATCAAGGTGATTGCCATGGGTACTGTGCTGCAGGTATTCGGCACTGGACTGATCCCGCTTATGCGAAACTATGGCGGCTCTTTTTGGGCAATGATCGCTATGATATGTGGTTTTGTAACGAATGTTATCCTTGACTATACTTTTGTATGGATTATGGGGCAGGGGATGTTCGGTGCTGCTCTGGCAACTATTATGGGGCAGGGAGTCACAATGACAGCCGCGCTTGTTTACTGTGGCATGAAAAAGAATCTCACACTCAAAATGAAAGCTGCAAAGAGTCTGAAAACGGTATCTCAGATATTAAAGATCGGACTTGCACCTTTTGGTTTGACTCTTGCACCTAATATCTCCCTTGTAATCGTCAATCGATTTTCGGTTTTTTATGGAGGACAGGAAGCAATTGCTGTCTACGCCTGTATATCCTACATCATCTGCATCGTATATCTTCTTTTGCAGGGTGTTGGAGATGGCAGTCAGCCGCTCATGAGTCGGTTTTATGGAGTGGGCGAGGACAGTTCTCTCAAACACATGAAAATGCTGGCATACGAATTTGCCATGTTTTTGTCGGTGACCGGTACGATTCTTATTTATTTGATGCGCGGGAAAATCGGACTGTTGTTCGGGGCTTCCCCTGAAGTAAATATGGGAATCATTGAAATTATTCCGATTTTTCTGGTATCCATTCCATTTGACGCAGTTACACGGGTTTCTACAGCTGCTTTTTATGCGACTGAAAAGAGTATGCTCTCCTATATTCTGACCTTTGCTGAGCCTTTGCTGATGTTGGCAATGATGCTGATATTGCCGCCGCTTTTTGGCGGTCAGATCATGATTTGGTGGAGCGCTGTTTTGGCGAAGATCATTACGGCTGTGATCAGCATATCGCTGTCGGTTAGATACGCGGCACAAAGAAATCATTCATTTAGAGTAATTTAAAACGTATATAATAATTTTGGCATCGGTTGGAAACAATCGGTGCTGTTTTTATGCTCGGAGAAATCCGGGCTTTTTCTATTTCAGGCGATGTGCCATAGTGGAGCAAATTGGAATTGTATTTCAGCAGCTGCATGCCGGTGATTACGCATTAATGATTATGTCAACCATGGTTATTTCACTTTTGGGCATGGTGACGCCTGTGATTAGCCGCTACCTTTATGGCGAGCTGCTGGAATACAGGAGTACGGCATTGCTGGTGGGAGCCATATTGACACTTTTGTGCATTGCGCTTGCGCAGAATTTTATACAGATTATGAAAGGAGTGCTTAATTCCAATATATCCATAAAAATGAATATGGCTGTAGAAACCGCAGAAAGGCGCTGTTTATTATGATGGAAGAGACATCAGGACCATGGATTTAAAGTCGCTCAGACAGCATATAGGCGTTGTAATGCAGAACGGAAAATTATTTCAGGGAGATATATATTCAAACATTACGATCTCGGCTCCAAAACTTACACTTAAGCAGGTGTGGGAAGCTGCGGAATTGGCGGGAATGGCAGAAGATATACGCCATATGCCAATGGGTATGGGCACATTGATTTCCGAAGGCCGGGGAGGGATTTCCGGCGGACAAAAACAGAGATTAATGATTGCGCGGGCGATTGCGCCAAAACCGAAGGTTCTGATGTTTGATGAAGCGACATCAGCGCTTTACAACATTACACAGAAAACAGTATCGGAATCACTGGATAAGCTAAAATGTACCAGAATCATCATTGCGCACAGACTTTCTACAATTCGGCATTGTGACAGGATCATTGTACTGGATGGGGGAAAGATTGTGGAGGATGGTACTGATGAGGAACTTCTTAAGAAAAACGGATACTTTAGTGAGCTTGTAGAGCGACAGAGGGTGGACGCTGCCCAATCTTAGTTAATGAGAAAAAAACCATGAATTATATAAGGAGGATGAACATGGAAACCACGAATTACACACATAAGGACCTGAGTGAGGGAATACGTTCCCTGCCGGATCGTAGCGCAGATTATACGGAATGGGCTGATTCGGCTCTTAAGGCAGAGGAGAAAAACGACTGGGAGGAGGCACAGGCTCTTTGGGAGTATGCCCTCATCGATTCTGTGAAGGATTGCAATCCGAATGGTAAAGATGAAGAGGATATTAAAAAGAACGGAACCGGTTTTGTGATTCTTGCCCACCTTACCAATCTTATGGATGCGCATTTGAATCAGAACTGGGATAAGAAGGAGAAAACGGGACCTGCAGGTTGCTGGAAGGCATTCTACTCTCACAGAAAGCACGTTATGAAAAATACGTCTTCAATTGGGTCGAATGGGGTGTCATATTATGTTCTGCTTGGCGCGATAATTGTTGTGTGCGGGGCTTTAGCTTTTGTGGCGTGGGGGATTTTAAGGAAATATCGGAATACACTGAAGGCATACTTGTGACGGACCAGATCATGGATGCAGGTCAGGTAATCCTAAGGGCGAGAGTGCTGAGGGATTACTATGCGGAGATGGCAAGGGATGCCTGATCAAACATCTTTTAGGACCTTCTTAAGAGCATTTTTCAGATATTCATATCTCTGTCTTTTTTCCTCTTTGGCAAAATGGACTTTGCGAAATTGCATGGGATTATCTGTATAGTCAAGCAACTCATCCCCAAACTGTTCGCTTGTCAGGTCAAATTTGTGCTCCCCCACCACATTGTAACAGTGGTAGTTTCCACCCTCTCTAAGAATCCCATAGACGTCTCCTCCGAAGATGTCCTGTACAAGAAATGCGGTGATGGAGCACTGACCAAGAGTCTTATTATCATCGCTCCAGTCCTGTCTCATCCTTGGAGCGCAGGTATCACTGCACCATATTGCAGAGAGAATGTCATACAGCATTCTCGGATCTTTTATTTTGCCGTATAGCTCTCTTTCCTCGTCATTCATCTGTTCTGTGCATGGAGCAACATCTGCTTCCTGCCAGCCGTAAAATTTATAATCCATATAATATATCATAGTCCTTTCTTTTGTTTCTCCGTAGGTTAAGAGTATGGCATCAGCGCTGTTTTGTCAACGCATTATCGCAGATTGGGTAATTTGTAACCACATGTTTGCCTCTGTCATATCATACAATATATGAGTAAAAGGAGAATAATATGTATAATGGAATAGATGTCAGTTCATGGCAGGGAAATATTGATTTTAATGCGGTAAAGGCGGACGGTATTGAGATGGTTTATATAAAGGCGAGCGAGGGTATAGATTATATAGATCCGGATTTTGAGAAAAATTATGCAAATGCAAGGGCTGCGGGGCTGCTTACGGGATTTTATCATTATGTTACCGCAAGAAGTGTAAGTCAGGCGGAATTGGAGGCGCATCACTTTGCAGAGACGGTTTCGGGTAAGGTAAGCGAAGGCAGGCTTGCAATGGATTTTGAGGATTTGAAGGGGCTTACTGTACGGGAAATAAACAGGATTTCATGGGCATTTCTTAATGCGGTCGAGAGGTACAGCAACAAGAAGGCGGTCCTGTATTCCGATGCCTATAATGCTTCAAATGTATTTGGCAACAGGCTTAGGAAATTCCCACTCTGGATAGCAGAATACGGGGTAAATGAACCGAGTTCCAATAATTCGTGGCGTGATTATGCAGGCTGGCAGTACTCTGATGACGGCAGGGTAAGGGGAATAACCGGAGATGTGGACCGGGACATTTTTAGAGAAACTATGCTTGATAATGTTACGGAACCTGCAAAAGTTACGGCTGAAAAACCGCGCCATACCGTGGAGTATGTATATTACAAGATTAAGTCGGGAGATACGCTGACACATATTGCCAGTCTCTACCATGTGACGATAAAGGACATTTTAAGGGTGAATGATATAAAAAATCCGGATCTGATATATCCGGGTCAGATAGTAAAAATACCTCTGGCAAGTTGATTCCAAATGTTTTACGAGGGAAGAAAAAGCTTTTGACATCGGATGCTAAAAAGATTATAATTACGTAGACAGTTAATATATTGAGAAAATAAAGAAGAAGGAGAGTATTATGTTGAAGAAGGCTTTTGAAAAACTAAACGCAACAGGTAAAATGGCGCTTGCATCAGCAATGCTTATACTTTTTGCATGTGCCGTGGTTTTTTCGCCGGCTACAAAGTCGCATGCTGCCGACTATCAGATTGACGGCGAGTGGTACTATGAGATAATGAAAGATAATACCGTAAAAGTTATCAAATACACCGGTGTTGGTGACGCTTCGGGAACGGTTGTTGTTCCGTCCACTATCGCCGGCAGGACGGTAAGCGTTCTTGGTGGGGCGACCGGATGCTCATACGAAGGAGTGTTCAGGGGCAATACACATATTGTAAATGTTGTTGTTCCTGTTTCGGTGCACACGATAGAGAAGGGTGCGCTTGAAAACTGTACCCAGCTTTCAAGCGTAACAGGACTTGATAAGGTAACTACCATCGGGGACAGTGCGTTTGCAGGATGTACAACATTATCCGCTCTGTCTTTCCCGTCAAGTCAGACAGTAGGAAAAAGCGCATTTAAGGGCTGCTCAATTCTTACAGGCGTAACACTTGGTCCGGATACTACATCTATTGGAGATTATGCATTTGACGCATGCCCGCTTCTTTCAAATGTCAATCTGCCTGATAAACTTGAGAGTATAGGCGAAGCTGCCTTTAGAAACTGTGATTCACTTACGTCGGCTGCTCTTCCTGGCAGTTTACAGACTCTTGGAAAATATGCATACGCAGAATGCGACAAACTTGCAACTGTGGCTATTAATGGAATTGAGACAATAGAAAGCTCTGCTTTTGTAAACTGTGGAGCGCTTTCGAATGTTACCATATCAGAGAGTGTAAGAACTATTAAGTACGGTGCATTTCAGAATGCATATTCACTTCCTACGATTACGATTCCGGGAAGCGTAAGGACAATCGGCGAAAGTGCATTTGCAGGATGCAGTGGACTTAAGTCAATTGGTCTTAATTTTGGACTTCTTGAAATCGGGGAAACTGCATTTAAGGATGCATACAATGTAGAAAACGTAGTGATTCCTAACTCTGTAACATATATTGATCACGGTGCGTTTAGGGCCTGCAGTGGAATTAAGACCATGCTCCTTCCTAACAGTATTACCAAGATGGAGTCGACAGTCTTTGACGAGACCAATCCTGAATATCAGGTATATGCAGGTTCATATGCTCAGAAGTATCTTGATGACAAGGGACTTACGTATACTATTCTTGATTCGGTTCCTGCAACGGCAATTACATTTACACAGAATACTATCTATATCGTAGGTGGCGATACTGCAAGGCTTACATATACTCTTTCACCTGCCAATACAACTGATGCCGTGGTATGGGAGACATCTTATGATTCTGTTGCAAAGGTGAATCAGCTTGGCGAGGTTACCGGCGGTGATAAGGGAACGGCTACTATCATAGCTACGACAACATCAGGTATAAGAGGTCAGGTTAAGGTAGTTGTATCCAATCCGGTTAAGAGCATATCGTTCTCAATCAAGGAAAAGACGATGAATGTTGGCGATAAGTTCACTCTTGCAGCTGTAGTTAAGGATAAGGATGGAGTAAGAACTGATATTCTTCCTACGTATTCAAGCTCCAATCCTGCTATTGCCACGGTTGATAGTGTGACGGGCCGTGTAAAGGCAGTTTCACCGGGAACTGTTACAATAACCGCAACAACGGGCAAGTTTAGTGCATCATATAAGCTTACGGTACTTAAGAAGAGTAATAGTACAGGCGCAAGTCGGGATGCAGGTAAGACTATAGGCAAGAAGAAGGTAACCAAAAAAGGCAAGGTTCTTACAGTTAAAACCCTCAAGAAAGCAAAGGTTACGGTAAAGGCTAAGAAAGCTAAGCTTGGTAAGGCAAAGAAGACTGTAAAGGCCAATAAGAAGGGTATTGCAAAGATACGTTTCAAGAAGCCTATTAAGAAGGTAAAGGTAAAAGTAATTATTAAGAAGAAAGGATATAAGACTTATAAGAAGACTTATAATTTCTGATGATAATTAATATATATTATTAATAGCTGCAACAATGATGTATTAGACAGAATGTTTTAATACATCATTGTTGTATAGTCATATATAGAGGATAAATATGTTAGATAATATTACGATATTTTCCAGACAGGTATCATGTTATGAATTAGCCATTAACGTAGGAACATTTATTGGACTTTTGGTATATCTTTGTATTTCCCTTATAAAAACAAGGTCCGTCAAGAGGGTTATATTGAGTGTTATATCGACCGCTGTTCTTCTGAATCTCGGAGCCTGCACGGGCAATCTTATAAGAGGACTCAGTATAGGAGAGATAGGCGGTATAAGAGAGATAATAAACTCCGGAAGCGGTACTCACTTTATTGGAAGAGTTATTACGGTAGTTGCGATTCTGCCATTCATATACAGATATGTTATCCTGAAGGATAAGAGAGAATGGGTCGTATATATGGATATGGTATCTTTTTTTCTTATAATACAGCACATATTTAACAGAACGGGCTGCCTTCTTAACGGATGCTGTGAGGGAAAGGAATACAGGGGATTTCTTTCGTTTGAATATCCGATAGGTGTGGGTTTTGGACCGGGGTATGATTATCCCATGTATCCTACCCAGCTTTTCGAAATTATAAGCATGCTGATACTTTTAGCGGTATGCTCATATATGTTTGGAAAAAGGAAGCATATAATCATAGTCTTTGAAATATGGTTTGCGATAACCATATTTATCTCGGAGTTCATGATGCTGCCGGATCGCACGGTGTACATCCTTGGACTCAATGCCATACAATATTCTGCGATAATACTTTTTATGATTGCATTGGTAACAAAAGCAAGGATTTCAAAAGCAGGAGAATAATCATGTATAATATGTCGGACAGTCAGAAAAGCATATTTTATATGGAAAAAGTATATCCGGGTACGGGAATCTGTAACATTGGCGGTTTGTTAAGGTTCGATTTCTGTTATGATGAGGATATACTTAAATTGTGCTGTGAAAATATGATTAAAAGTAACAGTAATTTTTGGATTAAGGTTGATGAATCGGGAAAGATATATTTTGATAAGCCGCAGCATGTTGACATGCCTGAGTATGATTTTTCCGGTTATGATGAGGATGCGATATATAATATTCTGTCCGGCTGGATGGAGGAGCCGTTATATAAAACTGACGGATATCTGTATGATATAAGGATTGTACATGGGGATTATGCGGGAATATTTGTTAAAGTACATCATCTGACAGGTGATGGATATTCTGTTGCCTTATTTACTAAAAAAATTACGCAGATGTATGATATGATGCTATCCGGAGGTTATGACGTCGAAGATGATACGGGATATATGGATAAGATTATAAAGGAAAATATCTCTGTAGAGGAGGAGCCGGACAAAACTGACAGAAAAGAGAGCTTTCTGTTCGGAAAAAGAGCGCATACTCCATACGCCGGATTACATTGCAGGGAGCTTAACGTTGATGCGGGCGTATTAAAACAATTCCTAAGGAGCAGACACACCGGTATAGAGATTCTGGTATATGCCTCGCTTATGAGATATTATGGCGGCATATATGATAATGAGACCATACGCTTTGGAAGAAATCTTGTGAACAGGACCGGGGATGAATACAGGACTCTGGGAATGTATGTCAGGACGGTCCCTTTTGTATACAGGGAATCGGATTATGAGAATGCGGTGAGTGTGGATGAGTATCTGTCACAGATACGAAAACAGATGAAAATGAACGCATCGGATAAAGAGAGTACAGGTAATGAACAATTTGACATTATAATATCGTACAGACCGGGCAAATTGATGGAGGCTCTTAAAAATGGGGAATGTATAGAAATACATAACGGCTGTAGTGAGGTGCCGTTAAAATTATTTATAAAAGAAAATAAGGGCAAAATATGCATTGAATACGTATATCAGAAAGAAATATTTGCAGATGAGTATATAAAAAGACTTGCGGACAGAATTGATTATATTATCGGACAGATTGTCTGTGGGATGGCGTCCGATGTAAATGATATTGTAATATATGATAAAATCGATGCAGATATTATACGCAGATACAACGATACTAAAAAAGTCGGTTCTACAGCAGATCTTCTTGGCTGGTTTGAGGAGAATGTGTCCAAGTATGCCGATAAAACAGCTCTTATATATGAAAATGAAAGTTATACTTATAAAGAAGTCTATGATCTGGTGTGCCGGATTAAGGGTTGGATAGATAAAAATGCGTCAGATGGTGGGGAAAGGATAATTGCCGTATCTCTTGCAAGGAGCAAATGGAATCCGGTAGTACTGTACGCCATATGGAAGGCTGGTTACGCATATCTGCCGGCAAGCATCCATAATTCGCGAAAGAGAAATTATTCCATATATGAAAAATGCGCGGCCGTAATTGATGAGGATGTTATTTCGGATATAATGCATGGTGAATCCCTAATCTGCGAAACTGATGATGCCACGGCGTATAAGAATGATAAAGCATATTATATGTTTACTTCGGGAACTACGGGAGAACCAAAGGCTGTGGCTATATCCCATACGGCATTTGCGATAAGGATTTCATGGATGGCAGAGACTTTTTCGGATGGAACGGACATTATCCTGCACAAGACCAATAGTGCGTTTGATGTTTCGATGTGGGAACTTGCGCTTCCTTTTGCATATGGGAAAACGCTCTGTGTTGCGAAGGAGGGCTATGAGAAGGACCCTGAGAAGCTTGTAGAGATTATCAATCGCAAAAACGTAACAATGATTCATTTTGTGCCGTCCATGTTTCAGGCTTTTATAAAATGCATCTGCAATGCGGGATGTACGCTTAGCTCGCTCAGATATATCATATTGTCCGGAGAGCGACTCGATGCAGCGCTTGTAAAAAAGGCTGCGGGATTAATCGGAGATGCCGCAATATATAATCTCTACGGACCGACCGAGTGCACCATAGATGTGAGCTATTATGAATGCAGTGGAGATGAAGAGGTAATTCCGATAGGAAGGCCTGTGTGGAATACCGGGCTTTATGTGTGCAATAAAAATGGAGAGCTCCTCCCTGTTGGCGAGAAGGGAGAGCTTCTTGTAAAAGGAAGCCTTCTTGGCGAATATTCGGATATATTTTCAGAAAATATATCCGGAGGTTTCAGATATGTATCCGGCGAGAGATGTTATTTCACCGGAGATATTGCGTCGCTGTCGGATGATGGGTATATGTATTTTTACGGCAGAAAGGATTCGCAGACCAAGATACGTGGAATGCGAATCAATATAAGCGAGCTTGAGGAAGTATTAAACAATGCCTTTGAAGGCTGTGTGCATGTGCTTGTATGTGAGTCGGACAGGCTCATTGATTTCTATGAGGGAGAAATAGCGGTATCTGACATAGAAAAACTCATAGATGAGAAATTTCAGTATTATTACAGACCATCCGCAATTATCAGGGTGGATAAACTGCCCGTAAAAGAAAACGGAAAAGCGGACAGAGAGATGTTACTTGATAAGTATTATAATCCGAAGGATGCATACGAGACCGGAAGGAGCGTATCACAGGATGTGTGGGAACTTGAACGTATTAAGACGGTTCTTATAAAATGCGCGGAAAAATACGTGAAGGGCGGCATAACGGGCCCTGACAATCCGGTGCAAAAAGGTATGGATTCCCTGAGCGGGATAAACTATATAATCGATATGGAACAGTATGGGATGAAGATTACATACAATATGCTGATTAAGGCAAGGAGTATTAACGAGCTTGCAGAATATATATATAATTATTCTGCGGATAATCAAAAAGAAGAGATTGTATATCTTAATGACCATAAGGCTGATGAACTGATCCTTGCGGTACCATTTGCCGGAGGTACGCCGCTTTCATTTATCGGTCTATGTGATGCAATTGACAAAAAGAAGTATGATTTCGCGGTGGTGAACACAGAATTTTTTGATTCGAAGTCAATACATGATCTAAGCGAGGCGGTATGCATATCCCTTGCGAAGAGAAAGTACGGAAGGATTCACATTATAGGCGCCTGTGTCGGCAGCAGCATGGCAATCGAGATATGTAAAAAGCTATCGGAAAATGCTGCAAATCTGATACTGTGCGAATCATTACCGTATGCAGGGATGAATATCTTTGGAAGGACATACTCGGTGTGGGATGTGTTTCCGCTTGCCGTTGTGGAAAGGATTCTGCAGTTCATAAGGCGTAAACCGCTGAAAATGGATGAAAAAATGCTTGCCAGGTTTAGAAGGGATGTAAAAAAGAGCGCAGAATGGATAAGAAGCGCTGAGCCTGTGAGGATAGATTGTCCGGTAAGTCTGATATACGGAACACAGGATATACTTACTAAAGGTTACGTGCGAAAACACGTAAAATGGATGAAGTATATTCAGCCACAGTCAGGTATAGAGATGCACCGGATAGAAAATGCGGGACATTTTCTTATAGAGGACTATGCAGGTGATGTGGCTGATATATTTCATTTTAATTAATTAATCTCCGTCACCTTATAACCCTGGTCTGAGACGGCCTGCGCCAGAACCTGATCATCAACGTCCTTGCTAAGATTTACGATGGCTGTGCCGGTCGTATGGCTTACATTGGCTTCCACTACGCCGTCAAGCGCTTCCAGAGCCTTTTTGGCGTGCATCTCGCAGTGTGCACACATCATACCTTCGATTATCAGAGTTTTTTTCATGTCCTTAGTATCCTCCTTCTTTGTTATACGTAACAGATTCAGACGCAGAGCATTAGTTACTACGCTGAAACTGGATAAACTCATTGCAGCGGCTGCAAACATCGGATTTAGCTGCCAGCCGAGTATGCTTATGAGTACGCCCGCCGCAAGAGGGATTCCTATGATATTATATATGAAAGCCCAGAAAAGATTCTCATGTATATTACGAAGTGTCGCGCGACTCAGTCTGATGGCCGCCGGGACATCGCTAAGGCGGCTTTTCATAAGAACTATATCGGCGGCATCTATTGCAATGTCGGTACCTGCGCCAATCGCAATACCTATATCTGCGCTTGTAAGGGCAGGGGCGTCGTTAATGCCGTCTCCGACCATGATGACTTTGCCCTGATTCTTTAGATTGCGAATTGTATTCTCCTTTTCAGAAGGAAGAACACCCGCGATAACCTCATCCACTCCGACCAGAGCGCCGATTGCGCCGGCGGTGCGTGGATTATCTCCGGTAAGCATAACTACATGAATACCCATATTCTTAAGGTCGCATACAGCCGAAGGACTATCGTCTTTTATGACGTCGGCTACGGCGATTATTCCAAATAACGCATTCTCATCAGAAAAGAACAGAGGCGTTTTACCCTCTTTTGATAATTGCAGGGACTTATCCTTTATTGTATCAGGAACGTCTATATGTGAGCTTATGAAATTATAATTGCCTCCATATATCATAACGCCATCGCATGAGGCGGAAAGACCGTTGCCGGGAAGGGCGGTAAACTCTGTTACTTCATGCGGAATGATGCCCTTTTCGCTGGCCGTCTGATTTATTGCGGAAGCCAGTGGATGTTCGCTCTTTATTTCAAGTGAATACGCAAGCCGCATAAGAGTATCTTCGCTTACATTACCGGCGGGGATAATATCAGTTACGGATGGAGCGCCCTTAGTAATCGTTCCGGTTTTATCCAGAACTATCGTATCAATGGACCGGAGGATCTCCAAACTCTCTGCGGATTTATATAAAATACCGTTTTCCGCTCCTTTGCCGGTCCCAACCATAATAGCGGTGGGAGTGGCA
>CASFAQ010000034.1 GCA_949292725.1 uncultured Eubacteriales bacterium
AGTTACATATTAAAAAAGGCAGTATCCGAAAATGAGGCGGTCTCAGGCGATGTAAATGTAATATACGGTGACGGGTACAATGAAGCTGTTGCGGTATCGGGGAGCGCCATTACAACATCTGCGGAAACAGCAACAGAGAGCAGTCTTGTAAATGAATTGAAAAGCAATATGAGTACGGATTATCTTCTCAAAAATTTTTATATAGTAGACTCGTCAACGTCGGTAAAAAAATCCATGTTTAACGTTAAAAAAATGCTTGAAAAAGACTATACGATAAAAAAGAAGAAGGAGCCACAGATACTCATATATCATACGCATGCCGCGTCTGAAAGCTTTGCCGGAAGTACGCCGGGAGTAATGGAGGAGGGGATACTGGGTGTTGGCGATTATCTTACGGAGATTCTGACAGATACATATGGATATAATGTGTATCATGAACGTACGGCATATGACATGATAAATGGTAAAATTGACAGAAGTCTTGCGTATGCAAAGGCGCTGCCTGCGATATCCCGGATATTACAGGATAATCCTTCGATTGAGGTTGTTATTGACCTTCACCGCGACGGAGTTGCGGGAGATACCCATACTGTCACGAAGATAAATGGGAGGGAGACTGCCAGGATAATGTTCTTTAACGGTGTAAGCAGAAGTACCACGGGTCCCAGAAAATACCTTAAGAATGACAATCTGTCCGATAATATTTCATTTGCCCTTCAGATGAAGCTTGCGGCCATGGAAATGTATCCGGATTATACAAAACCCATATATATTAAAGGTTACAGATATAATATGCATCTGGCAAAAAGATGCCTTCTTATAGAGCTTGGCAATCAGAATAATACACTTGAAGAAGCCAATAACGCCATGCTTCCGCTTGCAGATATCCTTAATGCGGTGCTTATGGGTGAATAAGCATTTTGCTTGTGCTTACAGGCGAAAAATAGTATAATTATGTTATTCATGCGTAAGGAGGATAATTCTGATGGCGGATATCAATCAGAATAATATAAGAAATTTTTGTATTATCGCACATATAGATCATGGCAAATCCACGCTTGCCGACAGGATAATTGAAAAGACAGGGTTGCTTACTGAAAGGGAGATGCAGGAGCAGGTCCTTGATAATATGGAGCTTGAGAGAGAACGGGGAATCACGATTAAGGCGCAGACAGTAAGGATTGTGTACACGGCTAAGGATGGTCAGGAATATATATTTAACCTTATAGACACGCCGGGTCATGTGGACTTTAATTATGAGGTTTCAAGGAGTCTTGCAGCATGCGAGGGAGCTATACTTGTAGTAGATGCCGCACAGGGTATCGAAGCGCAGACGCTTGCAAACTGTTATCTTGCGATAGACCATGATCTTGAGATAATGCCCGTAATCAATAAGATAGATCTTCCAAGTGCACAGCCCGAGAGGGTTATAAATGAGATTGAGGATGTTATAGGTCTGTTTGCACATGACGCTCCGCTCATTTCTGCTAAGAATGGCATCAATATAGACGAGGTCTTAGAGCAGATAGTGGAGAAGATACCGGCGCCTGACGGAGATGAATCAAAACCCCTTAAGGCGCTTATATTTGATTCGCTTTATGACTCGTATAAAGGAGTTATCGTATTCATAAGAGTGTTTGACGGAATCATAAAAAAAGGTACCAGAATGCTTATGATGGCCACGGGTGCGAAGGCAGAGGTCGTAGAGGTGGGAACATTTGGAGCAGGACAGTTCATTCCGTGCGATGAGCTTAAGGCGGGGATGGTTGGCTATGTTACGGCAAGTCTTAAGAATGTGTCGGAAACGCGCGTGGGAGATACTGTTACGGAGGCTCTTAATCCGTGCAAGGATGCGCTTCCGGGATATAAAAAAGTATTGCCGATGGTATACTGTGGAATATATCCTGCGGACGGTGCAAAATACCCTGACTTAAGGGATGCGCTTGAAAAACTGCAGCTTAACGACGCCTCGCTTCAATATGAGCCTGAGACAAGTATTGCGCTGGGATTCGGATTCAGGTGTGGATTTCTGGGACTATTGCATCTTGAGATAATACAGGAAAGACTTGAGAGGGAATATAATCTTGATATAGTTACTACAGCCCCGGGGGTTGTGTATAAGGTATATAAGACGGATGGCAGTATGGTTGAAGTGACCAATCCTTCCAATCTTCCGGATCCTTCAGAAACAGATTATATGGAGGAGCCTGTCGTGGATGCGGAGATTATGGTGACTACCGAGTATATAGGTGCAATTATGACGCTGTGTCAGGAACGCAGGGGCGTGTATGTAGGAATGGAATATATGGAAGAAACAAGAGCTCTCATCAAGTATATTCTTCCGCTTAACGAGATTATATATGATTTTTTTGACTCATTAAAATCGCGTTCAAGAGGTTACGCCTCATTTGATTATGATATAAAGGGATATCAGAGGGCGGATCTTGTAAAACTTGATATTCTCATTAACAGGGAGGAGGTTGACGCGCTGTCTTTCATTGTGCACGCAGATTCGGCATATGAGCGTGGACGTAAGATGTGCGAGAAGCTGAAAAAAGAGATACCAAGACACCTGTTTGAGATTCCGATTCAGGCAGCCATAGGAAGCAAGGTAATTGCCAGAGAGACTGTAAAAGCCATGCGCAAGGACGTTCTTGCCAAATGCTATGGCGGCGATATAACGAGAAAGAAAAAACTTCTGGAAAAGCAGAAGGAAGGCAAGAAGCGCATGAGGCAGATTGGCAATGTGGAGATTCCGCAGAAGGCGTTCATGAGTGTTCTTAAGCTTGATGACGAGGACTGATTATGTACAGGGATCTGTCCGTATATATCCATATACCATTCTGCGTAAGCAAATGCAATTACTGCGATTTTATATCAAAGGCGCCCGGTAATGGCGAGCTTCAGGCATATAAGGAAGCGTTATGTGATGAGATAAGAAGATCATATGCCTATGCGGAAAATTATAATATCAAAACCATTTTCATAGGTGGAGGAACGCCGTCGCTATATCCTGCGGATGACATATGTGACATACTGGCGTGCCTTAGGGATACATTTGAACGAAAAAGACCGGGAGCGTATGTGCCGTTTGAGATTACCATAGAGGCTAATCCGGGTACACTTGATAAGTCCAAATTAGTGTCTTATAGGAAGGCGGGAATCAACAGGCTGAGTATAGGACTTCAGTCTGCCATACGAAGCGAGCTTAAGCTCCTTGGACGTATTCATACTTATGATGAATGGGAGAAGAGTATCAGATGTGCAAAAGAGGCGGGGTTTGACAATATCAATACGGATATTATCTCGGGAATCCCATATCAGACCGAGGAATCATTTGGGGAAACGTTAAGTAAGGTAACGGAACAGAATCTCAAACACATATCAGTATACAGCCTTATCATAGAAGAGGGGACCTTATTCTATGATATGTTCGGACCGGATAAGATAGGTGATGATGAGCTTGATATGTGGGAGGAAAGAGACAGAAATATATATGAATTCACCCGAAAACACCTTGGAAAATGCGGATACGGAAGGTATGAGATATCGAATTATGCAAAGGCAGGATATGAGTGTGCACATAACATGGTATACTGGAGAAGAGGGGATTATCTTGGATTGGGATTGTCAGCGGCGTCCATGGTGGATAATGTCAGATTCGCCGTTACGGATTCCCTCTGCGAATATCTTGATAAGACAGTTACGAATATAAGGAACAGATATGTGCTTGGCAGGGATGAGCAGATGTCTGAGTATATGTTTCTGGGACTGAGACTGACGGAGGGAGTATCGGTCAGAGATTTTTACAATACATTTGATACCGATATATATGACGTATACGGAGATGTTATCGACAAATGGAGACGTATGGGCATGCTCGTTGCAGAAAACGGCAGGATATTCTGCTCTGATAAGGGGCTTGACATATGCAATATGATAATGGCTGATTTTATGTTATAAGGAGACTTTGCTATGGATAAAATAAAAGAATTGTCAGAGGTCATAAAGAACAGTAATAATATCGTATTTTTTGGCGGAGCGGGGGTTTCCACATCAAGTGGCATTCCTGACTTTAGAAGTGCAGATGGATTGTACAGCAAAAAAACCGGGAGATTTTATTCGCCCGAGGAGGCTGTTTCCCATTCTTTCTTTGTAAATTACCCGGATGAGTTCTATGATTTTTATAAGAAGTATCTGATATATCCGGACGCAAAACCCAACAGGTGCCACACAGCTCTTTATGAGCTGGAAAAAATGGGAAAACTTAAGGCAATTGTAACGCAAAATGTAGATGGTCTGCACCAGAAGGCGGGTTCTTCTGTGGTGTATGAGCTTCACGGAAGCGTGCTTAGAAATTATTGCGTAAGATGCCATGAATTCTATGATGAAAAGTATATCATATCATCTGATAACATACCTTCATGCCGGAAATGTGGTGGGATAGTAAAGCCGGATGTCGTATTGTATGAGGAGGGACTTTCGGAATCTGTATTAAGCGGTGCGGTATCTGCCATAAGCAGTGCGGATACGCTTATCATAGGCGGAACATCTCTTGTAGTATATCCTGCGGCAGGGCTTATACGTTATTTCAGAGGAAATAATCTAATACTTATAAATAAAAGTCATACGAAGGAAGATAATAACGCCGATATCGTTATACATGATAATATAGAAGATGTTCTTTCAGAAGCCGTGGAAGACATTAAAGAAAGCTGCCGTATCTCGTGATACGACAGCTTTCTTTATTCTATATATCATCATTTATACTTCAAATAACAGGTCTCCATATGTAGGAACCGGCCAGAAGGATTTCTCAACGATCATCTCTAATTCGTCGATAGGGGCTCTAAGTGCATCCATTGCAGGACGTATCTCGTCCTTGTAGTATGTTGCCAGAGGCTCGCCCTCATCATAGTCATCTGCTTTTTCAGTCTTTTCAGTAAGAATTGCAAGTGCGTTCTTTGCGTCTGCAAGAAGCGTTGAAGACTTAACGAGAAGCTCGTTCTGTACTGATATATTGGCTCCGGAAGCAGTATCATTTATAGTGTTGATGGACTGTGCAAGGCTTGTGCAGTATCTGATAACTGCAGGTATGTAAAGCTTTGACGCCATCTCTATCATGGTAAGGGCTTCTATATGAAGAACCTTTGAATATGTCTCATAATTTATCTCTTCACGTGCACGAAGCTCTGCCTCGGTAAATACGTTCTGACGCTCAAACATTGCCACGCACTTAGGGTCGAGATAATAATGTGTTGCATCAACAGTTGTCTTGATATTCGGAAGTCCTCTTGACTCTGCCTCGGCAACCCACTCGTCAGAATAACCGTTTCCGTTAAAGATAATGTCTTTGTTCTCTGAAAGAGTCTCTCTTATAACATCCTTAACTGCAGCTTCGAATGCATCGCCGGTTAGTCCTTCGATTTTATCGTTCATCTTTGAAAGAGTGTCGGCAACGATTGAGTTAAGTACTGTATTAGGTCCGGATATGGACATTGATGAAGCAACCATACGGAACTCGAATTTATTTCCTGTGAATGCAAATGGTGATGTACGGTTTCTGTCGGTCGCATCCTTTCTGAAGTTTGGAAGAGTGGATACTCCGGTGTCCATCTTTCCTCCGCTTATGCTTGCGGTTGCCTCGCCTTTCTCGATAATCTGCTCAACGATATCCTCAAGCTGTTCTCCAAGGAATATGGAAATGATTGCAGGAGGAGCTTCGTTGGCTCCGAGTCTGTGGTCATTGCCGGCACAGGCAGCTGACAGTCTCAGAAGTGGAGCGTACTCATTAACAGCCTTTATTACCGCACTCAGCATGTAAAGGAACATAAGGTTATTATGAGGCTCTTTTCCCGGATCCAGCATATTGATTCCCGTATCTGTTACGATTGACCAGTTGTCATGTTTACCGGAACCGTTAACGCCGGCAAATGGTTTTTCATGGAGCAGGCATTCAAGACCATGTCTTCTTGCTACTTTTCTCATGGTTTCCATAACGAGCTGGTTATGATCCGTTGCAATATTGGCTGTAGAATATATAGGAGCCATCTCGTGCTGCGCCGGAGCAACCTCGTTATGCTGTGTCTTTGCAAGGATTCCAAGCTTCCATAATTCAACATTAAGCTCATTCATATAAGAAGCAATCTTCTCTCTTATGGAACCAAAATAGTGGTCGTCAAGCTCCTGACCCTTTGGAGGCATTGCGCCAAATAATGTTCTTCCGGAGAAGATAAGGTCGTCACGCTTGAGATATTTTTCTCTGTTGATAAGGAAATATTCCTGCTCAGGACCAACAGAACAGGATACTTTTTTAACATCCTTATGACCAAAAAGTCTTGCGGTGTGTGTTGCCTGTTTGCTAATAGCTTCCATTGAACGAAGAAGAGGTGTTTTCTTATCAAGCGCCTCTCCGGTATATGAACAGAATGCCGTCGGAATGCAAAGTGTTACGCCGGCAGCATCTTCGCGCAGAAATGCAGGAGAGGTAATATCCCATGCAGTATATCCTCTTGCTTCAAAAGTAGCTCTGAGACCTCCTGAAGGGAATGAAGACGCATCAGGCTCTCCTTTTATAAGCTCCTTACCTGAAAACTCAAGAATAGCTTCGCTCTCAGACATTGCGCTGAGGAATGAGTCATGCTTTTCAGCTGTGATTCCGGTCATTGGCTGGAACCAGTGTGTATAGTGGGTAGCTCCTCTTTCAACAGCCCATTCTTTCATCGAATGAGCGATAACATTAGCAATCGTTATATCAAGTTCGCCGCCATTTTCCACGATTTCCTTAAAAGAAGCATAAACCTTCTTCGGGAGACGTTCCTGCATAACCTTGTCGTTAAATACATCAGTTGCAAATACCTTCTTAAGTACGTTGTTCTCCATAATAACCTTTCCTTTCCATATTGATATTTTATGTAGTTGTACATAAAAATAAAAAATGCCCCAGCAGAAAGCCAGTTCCCATATGGTACAGCTACGCTTTCCCTCGGACATCATTGTCAACGTCTATACATTACCACATTAACTGTGAAATATAAAGAGAAAATAATATAAAATAAATATAAACAATAAATTAATTTAATTGTTGCAAAGAAATAATCCTGCAAGCATCCCTGCGTAATCCTTAAGTGTTACACCAATGACGCTGTCGGACGAATAGATGGGATACTCCTGTGCCGGTTCATCATTAATATATAACGAAGCTGACCCAACTATCTCGCCCTCTGATACGGGAAGCTCTATGCTCTTTGGAATATCAAGCTTAAGATGCACGTTATCGCCGTTACGTATCAGCACGTTACTCTCTGCGTCGAATTGTATGTTCACGGATTTTTGGTATCCCGGCGACATCCTGTTTTTATCGGTAACACTTATCGGATTGAGCTTAATCATATCTGATGGCTCCTTGGATGAATATGTGCCTGACAGCAGGGTGTAATAGCTGAAGTTATCGAATCCATAGTCCATAAGGTTGGTGGTGTCCGACCATTTGTACGATTTGTTTGGAGGCCAGCCACATGCAAGTACTGCGCTTGTAAGGGTTATGTCACCGCGTCTGGCTGCACCTGCAAAGCAGTAGCCGGCGTCTCCGGTAAAACCGGTTTTGATGCCTATGGCACCTTCGTACATATTAAGAAATGAATCGTGATTATACACCGTAAAGGTCCTTTTCTTTGACACATCCGTAAATGTGTATGAGGGTGTTGAAATTATCTCCAGAAATTCAGGATTTGTAATGGCATATGCGCTCAAAAGGCATAATTCGCGTGCGGTTGTGTAGTGACCCTCGGCATCCAGCCCGTTTGGAGTGACATAATGAGTTGCAGAGAG
Source organism: uncultured Eubacteriales bacterium (assembly GCA_949292725.1). Classification (GTDB taxonomy): domain Bacteria; phylum Bacillota; class Clostridia; order Lachnospirales; family Lachnospiraceae; genus V9D3004. Next base: position 7,831 of record CASFAQ010000034.1, read on the forward strand.
ATTAAGTTGTGCGGCCTTATCGTTCATAAGTGCGGCAAAGCCTTCCTTGCTTCCGCCTATATGTTCAGCTATCGCAACGGCTGTATCGTTATGCGACTCTAACATTAGTGAATACAGAAGATCCTTTAATACATACTGTTCACCCTCGCATATATTGAGTTGTACATCAGGCATCGATGCAGCATATGACGATACATTTACGACGGAGTCGGGCTCGCCAAGCTCAAGAGCAAGTATACAGGTCATTATCTTGGTGGTGCTTGCCATGGGAAGAGGTGTATCTGCATCCTTCGAATACAGTACGCGTCCACTTTTTGCATCCATGAGGCAGCAGGCTCTGGAGTAAAGACTAAGGTCCTCAAAAGAGTCTGTCGAATCTGTCTGTGGCGTAATGTCTATGTCGGAAGGATTGTCTTCATATGTCTTAGGCAAGGTATACTGTTCTATATGGTAGACGTTGCGGTTATACAATACGTTAAATAATACTGAAACAGATATTATCGTACATATCAGGCTGATTATTTTTGAAAGCATATGGGTAATCGTGCATATTTTTTATACATGGTATGCCCAATTATAAAAATTTATGATTATTTGTTAAATAATTGTCAATATTATTGATTTTTTTACCTAAAGGATATAGAATATATCCTGAGAAAAATTGTTATAAAATTAAATATATGGAGGTCTGATAATGAGCAATGAAGCAAAGTTGTCTGCAAGAGAAAGAATTGAAGCACTTGTGGACGCAAACAGTTTTGTTGAAATCGGCGCTCTCATTACCAAGAGAAGTACGGATTTCAATATGCAGGAAAAGTCAGTTCCCGGCGACGGAGTCATCACGGGATATGGCTTGATCGATGGCAGCGTTGTGTATGTATATTCTCAGGACGCTGCACAGATTGGCGGATCTGTCGGCGAGATGCATGCTAAGAAGATCTGCAATATGTATGATATGGCTATGAAAGCCGGAGCTCCTGTGATCGGTCTTATCGACTGTGCAGGTCTGAGACTTCAGGAGGCCACGGACGCTCTTTGCGGATTTGGACAAATCTATGCAAAGAAAGTGGAGGCATCAGGACTGATTCCGCAGATTTCAGCTATATTTGGAACATGCGGAGGCGGACTTGCAGTCTCTTCAGTACTTAGTGATTTTACATTTATGGAGAGTGGAGCAAAGCTTTTTGTGAATTCTCCTAATGCGCTTTCAGGTAATTACACTGATAAGTGTGATACAAGCGGAGCTGATTTCCAGAGCGCGGCCAATACGGTTGATTTTGTATGCAAGGGAGAAGAAGAACTCATTTCCATGATGAGGGATTTTGTTGCATATCTTCCTGCCAACTGTGAGGATATGGCAATCAGCGAATGTGATGATGATCTTAACCGTCTTGTACCTGAGTTTGCTGCGGATTATGCTGACCCTGCAAAGGCGCTTGCTGATATATCCGACGGAGGAAAGTTCATAGAGGTCAAATCAGGATATGCAAAAGAGATGGTAACAGGCTTTATCAAGCTTAATGGTATGACCATAGGAGCCGTTGCCAACAGAAGCGCAGTTCTTGATGATGCCGGAAAGGCTTCTGAGGTATATGAGTCTGTACTTACAACAGCCGGATGCGCTAAGGCAGAGGATTTCATATATTATTGTGATTCATTTGGTATTCCTGTTCTTACTCTTACGAATGTAACCGGATATGCGGCTACAGTAGAGGAAGAAAGGACTATTGCTGCGGCAGCAGCCAAGCTTACGGCGGCATTTGTTAATACGGATGTTCCAAAGGTTAATCTCATTACGGATAAGGCTTACGGAACCGCGTATGTTACCATGAACTCCAAGCATATCGGGGCTGATATGGTATTTGCCCTTAAGGATGCAGAGATTGGTGTTATGGATGCTAAGAGCGCCGCTAAGATTATGTATGCAGACGAGATAGGCGCCGCTTCCGATAAGGTTGCGCTTATTGATGAAAAGGCTGCAGAATATGCCAAACTTCAGTCAGGTGCCACACAGGCTGCGCAGAGAGGGTATGTGGATGTTATAATTGAGCCTGAATCTGTACGCAAACAGCTTGTATATGCATTTGAGATGTTATATTAATTTATAAGGAGAGGCATTATGAAAAAAAGATTATTATCGATTATTTCAATATTTGCCTGCTTTTGTGCTTTATTAGTTTTTCAGTCTGCGCCTGTAAGCCATGCGGCAAGTTATGAATATACTGCAGAAGATTTTTCGGGATACACAAATCAGTGGATTGAGTTGTGGCTTGGCGGAGACCTTTCCGCTCTTGAGGAATTAAACCAGCAGTATGAAAGCGCCGGTATGGATGTTGCATACGAGATTACTGAGGACGCTTATAAAGCAGAACTTGAAAAAGTGGGCGAATTTAATGAATACGGCGAAGCGACATGTACAACTGAGGATGATGTTGTTACAGTATCTCAGAAGGTGGATTGTACGAACAGGGATGCGGAATTTAAGTTTTCCTGGAATATGACTACCGGACAGATTACATGGACTGTCGATGTGGAGGCTACCATGGGAGAAACAGTTGCAAAAGCCGGACTCAACACAGTGTTGGGTATGGGTACGGTATTTGTCGTACTGATATTTATATCATTTGTTATCTCACTGTTCGGATTGCTGTCAAAAGCTAAGAAGAACAAGGCAGAGGCTCCGGAGGCAGAGACTGTAGAGGCGCCTGAGACGGTGGGAGTTGTCGCCGAGGATGATACGGAGAGCGCGGATGATGAGATTGCAGCTGTAATTGCAGCAGCTGTTGCAGCTTATGAATCAGAGACGGAAAGTTATGAGGTTCCGGCTGACGGACTCTATGTCCGTTCTATCAAAAAAAGAGGAATGAATTAAGGAGGATATTTTAATGAAAACTTATACAATTACCGTTAATGGAAATGCTTATGATGTTACAGTTGAGGAAGGAACCGGCGCAGCTGCTCCTGCGGCTTCCGCTGCACCTGCTCCAAAGGCAGCGCCTGCACCAAAGAAGCCTGCAGCTACGGGTGCGGCAGGATCAGTTAAGGTTGCATCTCCTATGCCTGGTAAGATACTTTCTGTTAAGGCAAGCGTAGGACAGGCAGTTAAGAGGGGCGAAGTACTTCTTATATTAGAGGCTATGAAAATGGAGAATGAGGTTGTTGCACCACAGGATGGTACAGTTGCCAGCATTAATATTGCAGAGGGTGCGATGGTTGAATCCGGTGATGTTTTGGCTACACTCAATTAATAATAGCTGAAGTTTATGACCGGGAGGTAATATAGATGGATTATATTTTAGATACATTAAACAATCTGTGGCATCAGACGGCTTTCGTCAGTCTTGGCTGGGGAAATTATCTGATGATCGCAGTAGCCTGTCTTTTTCTCTATCTTGCGATAAAGAAGGGGTATGAGCCGCTCTTACTTGTTCCGATAGCATTCGGTATGCTGCTTGTTAATATCTATCCTGATATTATGGCAGACGGAAGCGAGGGAACTGAGGGATTGCTTCATTTCTTCTTCAGGCTTGATGAATGGGCTATTCTTCCTTCTCTGATATTCCTCGGAGTTGGAGCGATGACGGACTTTGGACCGCTTATTGCCAATCCAAAGAGCTTCCTTTTGGGAGCGGCGGCACAGATAGGTATATTTATTGCATATATTCTGGCAATCGGAATGGACGCTATATTCCCTGTGCTTGACTTTAATGATAAGGCAGCTGCTGCCATATCGATTATCGGTGGTGCGGACGGACCTACATCCATCTTTCTTGCAGGAAAGCTTGGACAGACGTCGCTTTTAGGACCGATTGCCGTTGCGGCATACTCTTATATGTCACTGGTACCAATTATCCAGCCGCCTATCATGAAGCTTCTTACAACTGATAGGGAGCGTAAGGTTAAGATGGAACAGCTTCGTCCGGTATCAAAGCTGGAGAAGATTCTTTTCCCGATTATCGTTACCATCGTTGTAGTAATGATTCTTCCTACAACGGCTCCGCTTGTAGGTATGCTCATGCTCGGCAACCTGTTCCGCGAGTGCGGAGTTGTAAAGCAGCTTACGGATACGGCATCTAATGCGCTCATGTATATAGTTGTTATTCTTCTTGGTACGTCTGTAGGCGCTACCACAAGTGCAGAGGCTTTTCTTAAGCCTACAACTATCGCGATAGTAATTCTCGGACTCGTTGCATTTGCTACGGGTACTGCCGGAGGGGTACTGTTAGGTAAGCTCATGTGCTGGGCAACCAAGGGAAAGGTCAATCCTCTTATCGGTTCTGCCGGTGTATCGGCCGTTCCGATGGCTGCGCGTGTATCGCAGAAGGTTGGTTCCGAGGCGGACCCTACGAACTTCCTGCTTATGCATGCCATGGGACCTAACGTTGCCGGAGTTATAGGTACTGCGGTTGCTGCCGGAGTGTTTATGGCAATATTTGGAGTATAATTATTATTTTATATATATTAGGAGGTAAGAATGATGGCCGAAGAAAAAAGACCGGTTAAGATTACTGAAACCATACTTCGTGACGCACATCAGTCGCTGATTGCTACCAGAATGACAACAGAGCAGATGCTGCCGATCATTGAAAAAATGGATAAAGTAGGATATCACTCAGTAGAGTGCTGGGGTGGAGCTACATTTGACGCATCGCTCAGATTCCTTAAGGAAGATCCGTGGGAGAGACTTCGTAAGCTGCGTGCAGGATTCAAGAACACAAAGCTTCAGATGCTTTTCAGAGGACAGAACATACTTGGATACAGTCACTATCCGGATGATGTTGTTGAATATTTTGTGCAGAAATCCATATCTAATGGTATCGATATAATAAGAATATTTGACTGCCTTAACGACATCCGTAATCTTCAGACTGCTGTTGATGCTACTAACAAATTCAAGAAGCAAGAAGGAAGAGGACATGCACAGGTTGCGCTTTCATATACATTGGGAGAGGCATATACTCTTGATTACTGGCGCGACATTGCCCGTAAGATAGAAGAGATGGGCGCTGACTCAATCTGTATCAAGGATATGGCGGGACTTTTGGTTCCTTATGAGGCTACTGAGCTTGTAAAGGCTCTCAGAGAAGGTACAAAACTGCCTATACAGCTTCATACACATTACACTTCAGGCGTTGCTTCAATGACATATATGAAGGCTGTTGAGGCAGGTTGCGATATCATAGATACTGCAATGTCGCCACTGTCAATGGGAACGAGCCAGCCTGCAACAGAGGTTATGGCTAAGACGTTCGAGGGAACCCCATATGATCCGGGATTCGATCAGAATCTTCTTGCAGAGATTGCCGATTACTTTAAGCCTATGCGTGAGGAGTGGATCCAGAGCGGACGCTACAGCACCAAGGTTATGGGAGTTAATATCAACACCCTTCGTTATCAGGTTCCCGGAGGAATGCTCAGTAACCTTGTATCACAGCTTGCTGAGATGAAGCAGGAAGATAAGTTTGACGAGGTTCTTGAGGAAGTGCCGAGAGTTCGTAAGGACTTTGGTGAGCCGCCTCTTGTTACACCTTCAAGTCAGATCGTGGGAACACAGGCTGTGCTTAATGTAGTTCTTGGCGAACGTTATAAGCAGTTTACTAAGGAAAGCCGCGACCTTCTTGCCGGCAAATACGGACAGACGGTTAAGCCTATGAACCCTGAGGTTCAGAAGAAGGCTCTGGGAGATATCAAACCTATCACATGCCGTCCGGCTGACGAACTTGAGCCGGGACTCAAGAAATTCGAGGATGAATGCAAGCAGTGGAAGAGACAGGATGAGGATGTGCTCTCATATGCGCTGTTTCCTCAGGTTGCTACAGAATTCTTCGAGTATCGCGACACTCAGTCAAGTGGAGTTGATTCAACTCTGGCTGATAAGAACGATAAGGTTTATCCGGTATAATATTATCAGACAAGGAATATTTTATGTAAGGTACGGTGTAACCGCAGAAATGGGGTTGCACCGTTTCGCTTTACCCGGCTGGATGTGATTAAATGAGAGGTTGTCAGCAGTTGAAAATAAAAGCAACAGATGGCAAACGGCGTTTGACTGATGTTGCAGGCACTGAACAGCTTCTTCTCATCATTCAGTCTATTCCATCCCCGAAGGCCGGGCCATTTAAACTGTGGGTTGAAGGCGTAGCTGACCTTGATATAGATAGTTCTGCTTATGCCTCTAATACAGACAAACTATTGACACTAACCAAGTCTGAAAAGTGAAGATTGCTGTAATATTTTCCTTTGCAGTGTCAGTGTTTTTCCCTGTAATGCTTTGGAGACAGACCGGTATGTTTTTTGAACTGTCGGCTGAAATGCTCTGCGCTCGAATATCCGCATTTCAATGAAATCTGATTAATGGAATCGCTCGTATTATTTAACAGCTCCTTTGCCATAAGGATGCGGTTGTTGATGACATCCGACATACATGACAGCCCGAACTGCTTCTGATACAGCTTCTGCAGATGCCTTGGCGATATATAGAGGAGTTTTGCCATCGCGGTAACGCTCCATGGAGCCCCGGGATTGGCCTGTATATTCATTCTGAGCCGGTGAAGAGATACATCTAAAATGTTATCATCAGAGGTCTGAATGGATTCGTTGATTTTATTAAAAAGTATCTTAAAAAGATGCAGAAGCGTTATATCCTTATATTTATTATCAAAAAAATTCTCACTCGAAATAAGATGTACAATCTCGGTGATACACAGACTTTCTCTGGTATTAAAAGGTTTGTTGACCGGAATATGGCTTCCGGCGATAAATGTTTCATCGGCGGTGAACCGTATCCAGTCGTCGCTGTATGGCTCGTTGCCTACGGACCCGTACGTGCATACGGCTTCAGGAGACAGCACAATCGCCGCATGTGCGGGATATACGGTCCGTGTTCCGTTTATTTCAAAAAAAGTTCTGCAGTGTGTCTGGATAAAGAGCCACCAGCCCTGTGTTCCTGTATGTTCATATTCAAATTCCACCGGATGGGATGTGTTAGCCTCAGCGTGTATTACCTGTATCAATTGAAATATTCCC
>CASFAQ010000035.1 GCA_949292725.1 uncultured Eubacteriales bacterium
GGATTGATTATCGGAGGATAATATTTATGTGCTATACAGGTGATGATATGTATAAAAATAAAAAATGTCTTGTAATAGGAGCCGGAAAAAGCGGAATTGCGGCTACGGAGCTTCTTGTAGCTAACGGCTCCGAGGTTGTTATATATGATGATAATAAGAACGTGGATGCAGAAAAATTCCCACAGGGAGTAAAGTTCTTGTGTGGCACCATACCGGATGAGGTGCTTTCGGAAACGTATGAGGCGATAATCAGTCCGGGGATACCTTTAGATACTCCTGTTGCGGTGAAATGTAAGGAGTCAGGGATAGATGTTATCAGTGAGATTGAGCTGGCATACAGATTTGACAGAGGAAGGGTCGCAGCCATAACCGGAACTAACGGAAAGACCACAACCACGACGCTTCTTGGCGAGATAATGAAGAGCGAATATAAGAACGTCATAGTTGCGGGTAATATAGGCAATCCTTACACGAAGCAGGTGATGGACAGTACAGAGGATTCATGCTCGGTTCTTGAAGTGTCAAGTTTTCAGCTTGAGACGGTCAGATCATTTGAACCGTTTGTCAGTGCGATACTGAATATAACGCCGGATCATCTGAACAGGCATCATACCATGGAAAATTATACGGACTGCAAATTCAATATTGCAGGGGGTCAGAAAAAGAGTGATTATATCGTTCTTAATTACGAGGATGAGATTCTTAGAAAAAGAGCATGTGACCTTACACCTGAAGTAATATATTTCAGCAGTAAAAGAGAGCTTGATAACGGAGTATATATTAACTCTGATAATGATATATGCATGAAAATACTCGGAGAATACAATATATTGTGTAACGTGGATGAGCTTATCCTTCCGGGAGTTCATAATTATGAAAATATTATGGCGGCGGCAGCCATGGCAAGGCTTATGGGCGTGTCTTATGAGAATATAAGAGAGACGGTAAAATCCTTTAAGGCTGTTGAGCACAGAATAGAATACGTATGTGAAAGGGACGGCGTTATCTACTATAACGATTCAAAAGGAACCAATCCGGATGCTGCCATAAAAGGTATATGTTCGATGACCAGGCCTACGTTTCTTATCGGCGGAGGATATGATAAGGGAAATGATTATGACGAGTGGATAAGCTGCTTTTTTGGAAGAGTAAAGATGCTTGTACTGATAGGCGAGACAAAGGATAAGATTACAGAGGCTTGTGACAGACTCGGATTTACCGATTATGTCAAAGTGGATTCGTTCCCGGAAGCGGTAAAATATTGTATGGATAATTCGACCGGTGGCGATGCGGTGCTTTTATCTCCGGCATGTGCCAGCTGGGATATGTTTAAAAGCTATGAGGAGCGCGGAAATATATTTAAGGCATTAGTATCTGAGGAATGATGATATAGAGGGTGAAGATTATGGCGAGAACCGTAACGGCAGCACGCATGAAAAAAGAAAAACTTCATAATTATTATGATTACAGTCTGCTTATACTGGTTATATTCATAGCGGCATTTGGACTTGTCATGATATACAGTTCAAGCTCATACACCGCGCAGACGCACGCAAAGTATAATTATGATGCCGCATATTTTTTAAAGAAGCAGGCATTTTCGGCTATGCTGGGAGTTGTCTGTATGCTTGCGGTATCTAAGATAGACTACAGGATTCTTATAAAAAGGATTCCTATAATAAGGATAACCTGGGCGACTCTTCTGTATCTTCTGGCATGTGTACTGCAGTTTATCGTATTGTTCGTCGGAGTGGAGGCAAATGGAGCCAAAAGATGGCTGCAGTTCGGACCCATAGGATTCCAGCCGTCTGAGATTACCAAGGTTGCCATAATAGTATTTGCATCATATGTAATATATCTTACGCCGAGGATGTTAAACAGATTTTCGGGATTTCTTAAGGTTGTTATATACTGTATCATACCGATAGGTCTGGTACTTAAGGAAAATATGAGTACGGCAATCGTCCTTATACTTATAACCGGCGGTATATGTTTTGTTGCAAGCCGCAATAAAAGATATTTCATCGTCGCAATTATAGCGGCAGTAATAGTTTTGGGGCTGTTTATCCTTCTTGGAGACTCCTTTAGGGCGCAGAGAATAGAAATATGGCGTAATGTTGAGACGCATCCTAAAGGATTTCAGATACTTCAGGGATTATATGCGATAGCGTCAGGAGGACTGTTTGGAACCGGCCTGGGAGAGAGTATGCAAAAGCTTGGTTTCATACCTGAATCCTATAATGATATGATTTTTTCAATCGTGTGTGAGGAGCTTGGGTTGTTTGGTGCAATAATGGTTATAATACTTTTCATACTGCTGTTATGGAGAATATTTACGGTTGCAATAAATGCACCGGATCTGTTTGGAGCGCTTTTGTGCGTGGGTGTACTTGTACACATAGCAGTACAGGTAATGATTAATATTGCTGTTGTTACCAATTCGATACCTTCAACCGGTATACCGCTGCCTTTCATAAGCTACGGGGGTACTTCGGTTGCGATACTTCTTGCCGAAATGGGCATGGTCCTAAGCGTATCCAATCAGATAAAGGGATATTAGGTACATGGGATTAGCCGCTGTCATATATTGATATTAAGTTCTGTTATATGGCAGGCAATTTTATGCATATATATAATATTTATGGTGGGAGAAGGCTTAGAGGAGAGCTTTACATACAGGGCTCAAAGAATGCGGTAATTCCGCTTATAGCCGCCGCACTTCTTAATAAAGATGTAACTATAATAGACAATTGTCCGCAGATAAGCGACGTGTATCGGATGACGGATGTTCTTACTCGTATTGGATGCATTGTGCACAGGGAAGAGGGCGCCATTGTAATAGATGCATCACAGATACACTCTAACATGATATACGGGCAGTGTGCCAGAAGTGTAAGAGGAAGCGTGCTATACATGGGAGCGCTGCTTGCAAGGTGCGGTTATGCAGTGATGGATTTTCCCGGGGGCTGTCATATTGGAAAACGGCCCGTGGATTATCATATAGATGCATTAAGAAAAATGGGAGCCGACATATCCATAGAAGAGAACAGAATAGTATGCAAATCGCGAGGACTTAAGGGTTGCGTTATAAGGCTTCCGTTTCCGAGTGTGGGAGCAACTGAAAATATTATTCTGGCAGGTATGGGAGCTTGTGGAATTACTGTAATAGAAAATGCCGCAAGGGAACCGGAGATAACAGAACTGTGCCGTATGCTTTCAAAGATGGGAGCGCGGATAGACGGTGCGGGCACACAAACTATCAGAATAAGCGGCAGAATAGTTCCGAGAGAAGTACGCTACAGCGTAATGTCTGACAGAATAGCTGCGGGCACATATGCCTGTGCGGCAGCTGTGACCGGTGGCGATATATACTGCCTAATCAACAGAAACGACGCTATGACGGGTATTGTGGATATATTTAGAAGTATGGGTTTAAATATCGATTATGGCAACGATTATATAAGAGTGAGCGCGCACAGACGCATAAAAGCCCTCTCATATGTAAGGACAGAACCGTACCCCGGTTTTCCGACAGATATGCAGTCGCAGCTTATGAGCGTATTATCAGTTGCGGATGGAAACAGTGTGATAGAAGAAAATATATTTGAGAACAGGTTCCATATTGTGGATGAGCTGCTGAAAATGGGAGCGGATATACACACAGAGAATGGCAGGGCGTATATAAAGGGAGTGCCTGCATTATCGGGCTCAGAGTTATATGCAAAGGATCTTAGGGGCGGAGCGGCCCTTATAATTGCAGGACTTTCCTCGGAGGGCAGAACTGTGGTATATGACCCGGGATATATAGACAGAGGATATGAGAATATTGCACATAATATAAATATGCTTGGAGGTAATATACATCTTGCGCAGACCGAATAAGAAACGTAGAGCCGCCACGATGGCGATTCTGATATTGTTTATAATGGCTGCCGTACTTACGGCATCGGTTATGGTCGTATTTAAGGCTGATACGATAGAGATAACAGGCAATGAGATATGTGATGAAGAAGAGATAAGAGATGTGTATACAAAAGGTCCACTGGGTGATAATACGCTTGTTATCATGTTTAAGGACAAGCTTGGCGCATTTGGGGCGGTCCCGTTTATCAGGGATTCGGACATAACTGTTGTGAACAGGAATACAGTCAGTATACAGGTGTATGAAAAAGCGTTAATCGCATGCTTTTACTACATGGGTCAGTATATATACTTTGATAAAGACGGAATGATACTTGAGACAACGACCAAAGAGAGGGATAATATACCCCGCATAGAAGGGATATCATTTACCGGATTTGCGCTTAATGAGATTATATCCGTGGAGGAAGAGGGGCAGATTCAGAAGATACTTGATCTGTCAGAGCTTATAAATCACTATTCCATGGATGTGGACAAAGTGGTGTTCAGTAACAAAAGCGAGGTTACCCTTTATTGTGATAAAATCAAGGTATTTCTTGGAAATAAGGAACTGTACGACCAGCAGATAGCATCCGTTTCGGATGTTGTAAAAAAATCGCTGAAGAAGGGATTGTCGGGAAATATAGACATTAGGAACTATCAAAGCGGCGATAAGATAATATTAAAAGGCAGTCAGTAAAAAAAATTATAACAATGCATATTTAGTACTTGATTATTTTTATAAAAAAATATATCATAGAAATATGTATGGAAAGGTTTACTGACTAATAGTTTTAAAATAAATTAATGCAAAGAGTGCAAGAAGGAGGAAGCGTTTTGTTAGAGATATTATCTAATGAAGTTGAATCAGCAGCAAAGATTTTGATTGTTGGCGTCGGAGGAGCAGGTAACAATGCTGTTAACCGAATGATAGAAGAGGGTATTAAAGGGGTTGAATTACTCTGTGTTAATACCGATAAGCAGCATCTTAAACGCTGCAAGGCCATGAACTGTGTGCAGATTGGAGAGAAGCTTACAAAGGGGCTTGGAGCAGGCGCAATGCCTGAGATTGGTGAAAAGGCCGCAGAGGAGAGCAGGGAAGAGCTTACAGAATACATAAAAGGCAACGATATGGTGTTCGTTACATGCGGTATGGGAGGCGGAACCGGAACCGGAGCTACGCCTATAGTTGCAGAGATTGCCAAGAATCTTGGAATTCTTACGGTCGGTGTTGTAACCAAGCCGTTCAAATTTGAGGGCAAGGTAAGGATGAATAACGCCATATCCGGAATAGACAAGCTTAAGAAGAATGTCGATACCCTTATTGTGGTTCCTAATGACAAACTGCTTGAGATATGCGACAGACGCACAACGATTCCTGATGCGCTCAAGAAGGCCGATGAGGTTCTTCAGCAGGGTGTTCAGGGAATCACGGATCTTATTAACGGAGAAGCAATCATCAATCTTGACTTCGCAGATGTGCAGACCGTTATGAAGGACAAGGGTATCGCCCATATCGGTATCGGATCAGCCAAAGGTGACGATAAGTGCATGGATGCTGTTAAACAGGCTATCGACAGTCCGCTTCTTGAGACTACTATTGAGGGCGCTTCACATGTAATGATGAATATATCCGGAGATATCAGCATATTTGAGGCCAATGATGCTGCTTCATATGTTAAGGAGCTTGCCGGAGAGGATGCTAATATTATATTCGGTGTTAAGTTTGACGATTCTGAGAGCGATGCGGCAACGATTACCATTATTGCAACCGGTATCGAGTCCAATGCCAATAATGAAAAAGGTTTCTTAAACAGTTTTAAGACGCAGACTTCTTCCACACCGTCATTCTTAACGGGAGGATTTTCAGGAACTTCACAGACTAAGAATGCGACGCAGACCAAGGATACGGACAGTGTTCCGGAGTCATTTGCAAGAACACGGAGTACATTTGGAAGTTCAACTTCATCATCTTCAGGCTCCGAGGGAAACGGAATCAAGATTCCCGAGTTTTTGCAGAAGAACCGCAAATAACAGGATTAAAAGAGAGTAATTGTTATGGAGATCAACACTAAGATACAGAAGGTTGACTGTGACTGGCTTGACGCCAAGAACGAATGCCGCAACACGGTCAATAAAGATGCGACAGATGTTGAAGCAACTGAGGAATTCAAGAAAAAGCTTCTGATATCGGAGCACAGTCCCATAAGGCTCTTGTCCGTTAAGTGGCGCTGGGAAGGCATATTTTCGTGGGTCAGCGTACATTTTGCAAGACACTGGCTTGGCTGGGATAAGTGGGTCAGCACTCAAAGAAGCGACAGAACCGGGATTGACCGTAACAGTCAGCCGCAGGATGCAAAGGTCAATATGGATATAAAAGCCAACGCACAGGCGCTCATCAATGTATCCAGATTCAGACTTTGCTATCAGGCAAGCGCTGAGACGCGTTCATGCATGGAGGATCTTAAGCTTAGAATCAAAGAACGTGAGCCTGAGATTGCGGACGTTATGGTTCCGAACTGTATATACAGGTGTGGTTGCCCGGAATTTGCCGAATGCGGTTTCTTCAAAAAATTCTGTGATAATATCAACAATAAAGAAGACCTTTTAGATATACATAAGCGTTACAGTTTATATAACGCTATGTTTTATGAGAAACATACGGATTAGTATAACAGCTTTGTCCGGTCAGGGATTACAGTCTATGGCCGGGCATATTTTATGTTCATGTGAAAATGGTAAATAAGTGTTTCTTTGAGAAAAAAAGTATGGTATACTAATCCGTGTGTTTGTAACATGACGAGTAATACTATATCATCTCACGGAGGATTGGTTATGGATTATAAAAATGCAGGAGTAGATATTGAGGCCGGATATAAGGCCGTTGAGCTTATGAAGAAGCATGTTGGACAGACGCTTCGTCCGGAAGTTCTTACCGACATTGGAGGATTTTCAGGAGGATTTTCGCTGAAAAGCTTTATGAATATGAAAGAGCCAACGCTGGTTTCGGGAACTGATGGTGTAGGAACCAAGCTTAAGATTGCTTTTGAATTAGATAAACATGATACGATAGGTATAGACTGCGTTGCCATGTGCGTTAACGATATAGCGTGCGCAGGCGGTGAACCATTGTTCTTCCTTGATTATATCGCATGTGGGAAGAATTATCCTGAAAAGATTGCGCAGATCGTAAGCGGCGTGGCTGAGGGATGCATACAGTCCGGCGCAGCGCTTATAGGAGGAGAGACTGCGGAGATGCCGGGCTTTTATCCTGAGAATGAGTACGATCTTGCGGGCTTTGCCGTTGGAATAGTTGACAGAAAAGATATGATTACGGGGGATAAGCTTGCGTCCGGAGATGTGCTTATAGGAATTGCATCCTCAGGTATCCACAGTAATGGCTATTCACTTGTAAGAAAAGTATTTGATATAGAGCATACAGATCTTTTCCATACATATCAGGGACTTGGGATGACTCTTGGAGAGGCGCTTCTTACGCCTACTGTAATATATGTTAAGGCGCTTTCATCGCTTAAGGATAATAATATTACGATAAAAGCATGCAGCCATATAACCGGTGGCGGTTTCTATGAGAATATACCGAGAATGCTTAAAGAGGGAACCAATGCCCATATAAAGGAAGGAAGCTTTGATATACCGGTTATATTTGATATCCTTGCCAAAGAGGGCGATATCGAAAAGAAGATGATGTTTAATACATTTAACATGGGTATCGGAATGATGCTTGCCGTAGAACCGGAATGCGCCGATGCTGCGGTAAATGCGCTTGGTAACGCCGGTTATAAGGCATATATTGTCGGCGAGATAGCAGATGGAGAAAAAGGAATTACCATGATGTAATCCCTATAGGATCACAATTGGAGGAATATATAATGCTTAACATTGTTGTACTTGTGTCGGGAGGAGGAACCAACCTTCAGGCGATTATCGACGCCGTTAAAAGCGGAGATATAACCAATGCAAAGATATCAGCCGTTATAAGCAATAAAAGCGATGCATACGCACTTGTAAGAGCAGAGAAATGCGGTATCGCAGCAAGATGTATATCTCCTAAGGATTATGCGGACAGAGATCAGTTTGCGGATGCGATGCTTGATGCATTCAGAGAATACAGAGCCGACCTTATCGTATTGGCGGGATACCTGATTATAGTTCCGGGAAAGGTAATACGTGAGTATTACGGACGCATGATCAATATTCATCCATCGCTTATACCGTCTCACTGTGGACCGGGATATTATGGTCTTCATGTGCACGAAAGCGTACTGAAAAGGGGCAATAAGGTCACCGGAGCGACAGTTCATTTTGTTGATGAGGGAACGGATACCGGACCTATTATCCTGCAGAAGGCGGTTGAAGTAATGCAGGATGATACCCCGGAGTCACTGCAGCTTCGGGTAATGGAACAGGCGGAGTGGAAGATACTGCCGAGAGCGGTAGATCTGATTGCAAATGACAGAGTAGAGATAGTTAATGATATAGTCAGAATAAAATAAACGGAGGAACAGATATGAAGGTACTTATAGTAGGAAGTGGAGGCAGGGAACACGCAATAGCACAGAGCGTGGCCAAAAGCCCGGGAGTTGAAAAGATATACTGTGCTCCGGGCAATGCCGGAATTGCACAGCTGTGCGAATGCGTTGACATTAAGGCGATGGAGCTTGAGAAGCTGGCACAGTTTGCAGCCGATAACGATATCGACCTTACCATAGTAGGAATGGATGATCCGCTTGTTGCAGGAATAGTCGATGTATTTGAGGCAAAAGGTCTCAGAGTGTTCGGACCAAGAAAGAACGCTGCGATAATAGAGGGCTCAAAGGTGTTCTCAAAGGACCTTATGAAAAAATATAATATTCCTACGGCGGCTTACGAAACATTTGATGATCCTGCCAAAGCCGTTTCATATCTTGAAACCTGCAGTTACCCTATAGTACTTAAGGCGGACGGACTTGCACTTGGAAAGGGAGTTCTTATATGTAAGGATAAGGAAGAAGCATTAAGCGGCGTAAAGACCATCATGCAGGACAAGCAGTTTGGTGATGCGGGTAATCATATGGTCATAGAAGAGTTTTTGTCAGGACGTGAGGTATCGGTTCTTTGCTACTGTGACGGAAAGACCATCAAGCCTATGACGAGCGCTCAGGACCATAAGCGCGCCAGGGATAATGACGAAGGGCTGAATACCGGAGGAATGGGAACATTCTCGCCAAGCCCGTTCTATGATGAAGAGGTGAAGAAGTTCTGCGAAGAAAAAGTATTCCAGCCTACCATGGATGCGATGAGGGCAGAGGGCAGGGCATTTACCGGAATATTATTTGTCGGTCTCATACTCACCGGGGATGGACCTAAGGTTCTTGAATATAATGCAAGATTTGGAGACCCTGAGGCTCAGGTTGTTCTTCCGAGAATGAAGAATGATATAATTGATGTAATAGATGCATGTATAGACGGAAAGCTTTCCGATATAGAGCTTGAATTCGAGGACAATGCCGCAGTATGCGTTATACTTGCATCTGACGGATATCCTGAAAAGTACGAAAAAGGCAAGGTTATAGAAGGACTTGATAATTTTGTTGGAAAAGAAGGGTATTATGTATTTCATTCAGGAACCGCTATGAAGGATGGAAAAATCGTTACAAATGGCGGCCGTGTCCTTGGAATAACTGCTAAAGGCGACACTCTTATTGAAGCGCGTAATAATGCTTACCACGCAACACAGTGGGTTAATTTTGAAAATAAATACATGAGAAACGATATCGGAAAAGCTATAAGCGAGGTCTGATATAATATAACAATTATTACAACTGACAGGAGGAGATTATAAAAATGTATTCTTTTGATGAAATCAAGAATTATGATCCGGAGATTGCCGAGGCAATAATGCTTGAGAAAACAAGACAGAACGATCATATCGAGCTGATTGCTTCTGAAAATTTTGTAAGTAAGGCTGTCATGGCGGCTATGGGAAGCCCGTGTACCAACAAATACGCAGAAGGATATCCGGCAAAGAGGTATTATGGCGGGTGCGAATATGTGGATATAGTAGAAACTCTTGCAATTGAGAGAGCTAAGAAGCTGTTTTCCTGTACCTATGCCAATGTTCAGCCGCATTCGGGAGCACAGGCCAATATGGCTGTATTCTTCGCACTCGTAAAACCAAATGATACTGTAATGGGCATGAACCTTGCACACGGAGGACATCTTACTCACGGAAGTCCTGTCAACATGTCAGGCTCGTATTATAATATCGTTCCTTACGGTGTAAATGACGAAGGATTCATAGATTATGACGAAGTAGAAAGAATTGCCAAGGAATGCAGGCCAAAGCTTATCGTTGCAGGTGCAAGCGCATACGCAAGAAAGATTGATTTTAAGAGATTTCGTGAGATAGCTGACGAGGTAGGCGCATATCTTATGGTGGATATGGCTCATATAGCCGGACTGGTTGCATCGGGATATCATGAAAGTCCTATTCCTTACGCTCATGTTACTACGACTACTACTCATAAGACCCTTCGCGGACCAAGAGGAGGAATGATTCTTTCATCAGAAGAATTTGCATTGGAGCACAAGCTTAATAAGGCTGTATTTCCGGGAATACAGGGCGGACCGCTTATGCATGTGATAGCCGCAAAGGCAGTATGTTTTAAGGAGGCACTTGATCCTTCGTTTAAAGAGTATGGTAAGAATATAGTAGATAATGCACAGGCTCTCAGCCGTGGACTTATAAGCCGTGGACTTGATATAGTATCAGGTGGTACCGATAATCATCTCATGCTTGTAGATCTTGTGAACAAATCTGTTACCGGAAAAGAAGCTGAGACGCTTCTTGACGCAGCTAATATAACATGCAACAAGAATGCAATACCTAATGATCCGCAGAAACCATCCATAACCAGCGGAATCCGTCTTGGTACTGCGGCAGTTACAACAAGAGGGATGAATACAGAGGATATGGATGTTATCGCTGATGCAATCGCCATGCTTATAGATGATGTGGATGCCAATAAGACACATGCAATGGAGCTTGTACAGAAGCTTACCGGCAAGTATCCGTTGTACGAATAAGATGGATTGCCATAGAGCACGAATCGTATAATATTAAAGCTCCTGTTTTGTAATCGGAATGGGAGCTTTAAATAACATAAAAGGAGGGTTTTACATGTCAGCAAAACATAAAGCTTATGAGATACAGGCGGAAGGCATTATTAAAAAGCTGAGAACCAGAGGTATGAACGGTATATACTGTGGTACTAAGGAAGAAGCAAGACAGTATGTTCTTGATATGCTTGAGAATGGTGCATCCATTGCATGGGGAGGTTCCGAATCGTTAAAGGAGACCGGCATACTTGACGCCATTATGGCGGATAGCGGACGTCTCGACGTTATTGACAGAAGCACGTATGTTACGGATGAGCAGAAGCGTATGCTTAAGGGGAAAATCGCAATGTGCGATTATTTTCTTATGAGTACCAATGCAATTACACTTGACGGAGAGCTTGTCAATATCGACGGGGCAGGCAGCAGACTTTCATATCTGATATATGGTCCTGAAAAGGTCATCATAGTCGCAGGGATGAATAAAGTTGCCACTGACGTGGAGGATGCCGTAAAGAGAGTTCAGAATATAGCATCACCTCCTAATGCGATAAGGCTCTCGCTCGACACGCCATGCGCAGAGTACGGCAGATGTATGAATTGTGTTTCAGAATCAAGCATATGCTGTCAGGTGGTCGTAACAAGAAGGTCAAGGATTACGGGCAGAATTAATGTTATCCTTGTAGGAGAAGAGCTTGGATACTGATAACTAAGGGTATGGGAAGGGCAGATTTTGAAGAAATTATTTATAGCGGAGAAACCAAGCGTCGCTGCAGAGTTTGCAAAAGCGCTAAAAGTCAGCGGACAAAGAAAGAACGGATATATAGAGTCCGGAGATGTCATAGTCACATGGTGCGTGGGACATCTTGTAACCATGAGTTATCCGGATGCATATGATCCGGCATTAAAAAAATGGTCAAAGGAAACGCTCCCGTTTCTTCCTGAAACGGACAGATATCCCGCGGCATTCAAATATGAGGTAATAGACAGTGTAAAAGTACAGTTTAATGTCGTAAAAGGACTTCTTAACCGTGACGACGTGGATACAATATATGTGTGCACGGACTCGGGACGCGAGGGAGAGTACATATACAGGCTGGTAGACAGAATGGTCGGGGTTTCCGGGGATAAGGACAAAAGACGCGTATGGATTGACTCACAGACCGAGGAAGAGATACTAAGAGGAATAAAGGAAGCAAAACCGCTTAGCGAATATGATAATCTGTCTTCGGCGGCATATCTTAGGGCGAAGGAAGATTATCTTATGGGTATTAACTTCTCCCGTATATTATCTGTTACTTACGGATACACCGTAAATGAATTTGTAAAGAGCGGCAAATGGCTTCCGATATCGGTCGGCCGTGTCATGACCTGCGTTCTTGGAATGATAGTAAGAAGGGAACGTGAAATCAGAGATTTCGTAAAGACACCTTTTTACAGGGTGATAGGTGATTTTTCGGTGGACGAATCATTTTCTGATATATTCAGGGCGGAATGGAAGGCTGTTAAGGATTCGCGATATTATGAGACTCCTTATCTTTATAAGGATAACGGATTTAAGGATAAGGCTGTTGCCACACAGTTTGCAAATGAAATCGCACCACCGCAGCCATGTAGTATTGAAAAGATTGAAAATAAAAAAGAGAAAAAAAATCCGCCTCTTTTATTTAATCTTGCCGAACTGCAGAATATGTGTTCAAAAGTATTTAAGATAAGTCCTGATGCAACACTTTCAATTGCACAGGAATTATATGAAAAAAAACTCATCACCTATCCGAGAACTGATGCAAGGGTACTGTCAAGTGCGATTGCCGGTCAGATTGACAGAAATATAAAGGGGCTTCTTGGGTATAACATTACCTGCAATTATGCAAAGCAGATAATTGACGGAGGTTATTATAAGAAGATAGATAAGACCAAATACGTCAATGACAGCCGTATAACAGACCACTACGCGATAATTCCGACGGGACAGGGACTTTCAGGGCTTAGCACACTTTCGGAGCTGTCCGCCCATGTGTATGAGATAATAGTAAGGAGATTTCTTGCCATATTCTATCCGGCAGCGGAGTACAGAAAGATATCCATTACCATAAAAACTGATAATCATCCCGAGAGATTTTTTGCATCTGAAAAGATTCTTGCAGAGCCCGGATTTATACCTGTCACAGAATTTTCATTCAAAAATAAAGGCAGTGATAATTCCGAAAAAAGGGATGCGGAAGACGAAAATGTCGCGCAGCTTATGTCTGAGGAGCGGTTTGCAAATTTTATGTTGCAGCTAAAAAAGGGAATGCGCGTTACTCTTACTGCTCTTAATATCAAGGAGGGCGAGACGTCACCACCAAAAAGGTATAATTCGGGACAGATGATACTTGCGATGGAGAATGCCGGGCAGCTTATAGAGGATGAGGATCTGAGAGCCCAGATAAAGGGAAGCGGAATAGGAACAAGCGCCACGCGCGCCGAGATTCTAAAGAAGCTTGTGAGCATAGGATATATAGCATTAAACGGCAAAACACAGATATATACGCCGTCTCTTATCGGAGAATCCGTGTATGAAGTTGTAAATGCCTCGATAAAAAGCCTTCTTAATCCCTCTCTTACCGCAAGCTGGGAGCTTGGACTTTCGCAGGTTGCAGAAGGCAGCATATCCGAGCGTGAATATATGCATAAGCTTAACGGGTTTATTGAGAGAAATGTGGAGTATGTTAAGAAGAACACATATAATCAGGCTATAAAGCAAAGACTTACGATACTTGGACAATATTATAAATGAAAGGAAATATGGCAATGAAGGTTGAAGAATTATTTGATCTTGAACAGACTATTGCAAAGGATCTGTTTGCGGAAATTGAGTATCCGTGGGAGGCGCTTCCTCTTATCGGAGATTTCATTATTGAGCTGGGAAAAAGTCTTAGTAAGGATGAGTACAAACTTATCGGAGACAATATATGGGTGGCAGAATCTGCAGTTATTGCACCAAGTGCGAGTATAACGGGTCCGGCCATAATATGTAAGAATGCCGAGGTCAGACAATGTGCATTTATAAGAGGCAACGTCATAGTGGGAGAAAATGCTGTAGTCGGTAATTCCACAGAGCTTAAGAATGTGGTGCTCTTTAATAATGTGCAGGTTCCTCACTATAATTAT
>CASFAQ010000036.1 GCA_949292725.1 uncultured Eubacteriales bacterium
CTTGGTAATCTTAGCAACTTTCTTGTTGCTTGTCTTCCAGGTAAACTTTGAACTCTTCTTAGCGTTCTTTACCTTGATCTTAACAGTCTTTCCAACTGTCACGGAAGCCTTCTTCTTGAGTTTAGGCTTCTTTGCTGCGTCTGCAGAACCTGCAGGTGCAAGCGTGAGTACCATTGCGGCACATAACAGAGCTACAATACTTTTTTTGAATACTCGCATAATATTTCCTCCCATTTTAATGATAAATATATAAAATATATTCCTGACGCATTCGCATCACTAAATATATTATACACATTTTATACAATTATTCAATAGAGTTTTTTACTTTTTTTATTTTTTTGTATTTATATATCATAAAATATGCTGCGAGATATCTCCCGCAGCATATTTCTTATTTAACCTTAACTGATTTTACCTTACTCCATGAACCATATACTCTGTCCGCCTTTGAGCCCTTATAAGCTCTTACTCTTACGTAGCATTTTTTACCACTCTTTAGTTTCTTTATGGTACGTTTTACTTTGTTCTTACCTGATACGGTATATGTTTTTTTGCCTTTTGTCATCTTTTTATTATATGCGATTTTAATCTTATATCCGTTCGCCTTAACCTTCTTCCATTTGACCACTATGGTTCTCTTTCGTGTGCTCTTAAGTTTCTTAACGGTTACCTTCTTTGGTTTTTTATTCTTACTTTCCTTAACTGTTTCTGAAGTGGTCGTGTTCGTAACATTACCGGCTGAAGGTGTGCTTACCGTTCCCGAGGGAGAAGTATCTGGCTGAGAAGGCGGGGTAATCGGAATTCCTTCCTCATCACTCTCCGTCCAGCCGTCGGCTGTTCCGGAAGGCGTCTCCATTCGTACATTCCATATGCTGCTTTCTCCGCTTCCGTTTACGGCGGTTATTCCAAAGTAGTACGGGCATCCTGCCTTAAGGCCTTTAACTGTATAGGAAGTTTCGGTAACTCCCGTTATTTTTCTTGTATATACGCCTTCCTGCTTGCCATAGTATATATTATAAAAATCTGCGCCGGTACTGCTTCTGAAATATAATGTAATTTCTCTATCACCCGGAACCTCAGAATACAAAAGCGGTGAACAAGGTGTACTCTTTACGGTAAACGAATATGTTCCCTGCCTGCAGGATGTCGAATGATTTCTATCCTTTGTGTAAGCCTTGACTTCCCAGTTGTACGTCCTTCCCGGCTCAAGAGCTCCGGGCTCAACCGTATATCTGTTATATATCATATATTCCCTGCTTATGACCGGATTATCATAATCTCCCTCAGGATATACCCTTAGTTCATAGAAGAATGCATTATCCGAAGGTTCCCATTCAAGTACTGTACGCGCATCCACCTCGTTCTGCTTATCCGCAGGTGATACGAGAGAAAACTCGCATGGAGCATCACCCTCCGCCTTAGTTGTAAAATAGTGAGGAACTCCGTTCATAGGTCTCTCGCCGTTTTCATTCACCGCATATATCATCCAGTAATATGTAGTCTTATAATTAAGAGAGTTTTTTATCTTATAATAGTTCTGTGATTTACTTCCAAACTGGCCTGTATCGCGCACGGTGGTTATTCCATATTCGTCTATGACTGGATTGGACATATCCTCATTTTCCGATACCACAACGTGATATGAATCCGCATCATATGCGACTGACCATTTAAGTTCAACATTAACATCTTCATTTTTGGCTCCGACCGAAGGCATGTATGGTCCAAACTGTCCCGGAACATCTTCGCTTTCGCAGACAATGAACGTATACTTAACATCATGCGATACATTACGGCTTCCGGCTGCATTATATGCTGTTACGCTCCAGTAATATTTTTTGCCGGTCTCAAGTTGTGTATCGGATACATATGACGTGCCCGTTATGCCTTCTTTAAAGATGACAGGATTCGTAAGATCCGAATTCTCCGATACCGTAAGCGTATAACTGTCCGCGCCGACCGCTTCCTGCCATGTATATGTCTGGGTTCCCCCGACTGCTTCTCCGTCATCAGGAGATACCTGTGCGAAGAATCCCGGTTTTGAATCGGATTCCTTAACAACCGCAAACCATGTGTCATTGGCTGTAGCATCTATCGTAAATCCCATGTTGTTATCCGCATAGGATGCAGGAATTATTCTTTCCTGCCACGTAAGTCCGTTGCTCTCACTGTCCGTTATCTTATAAAGGTCGATTACAGCATTATCCATGTCAAACGGTATATTATTAAGTATAATGTTCGCAGGTCCGGTAAGGTCATTCTTTGCAACAACTACTTTTATCTCCTTTTCTGCGCTGTCTACGGCTACTGTTCCGGTAAACGCCTCATCACCCGTGGTATCCACATGTACATATTCGCCCGACATCTGTCCGAACATATAATATACCCACCATATCGTACGTCTTGCAGCAGGATTCTCCTCTGTAACGTTAGTGGTAATGATGTCACTCATTCCGTTAGCATTTCCGGATTCCATACAGCCCTTAATATTCCTGTCAACCCCGGTACGTATCACATTTGCCATACTCCTTGTCCAGTCAGTGGCATTCTTACTTCCGGCGTTATTTTCCTCCCAGATTACATATTCACCGTTGGCCTTAGGATATTTTTCCTGATAACTGCGTATTCCGTCAGCCCATGTAAGAAGCTGGCTGTATGTGACATATGTATCGCTCGTCCAGAATGCATGCCATGACGGTCCCTCAAGAGAAAGATCATTCTCAGAAACATACGGAATGTAGAAATCAGGTATTCCGTCGTATCCTACCCCGCCCGGTCCGACTGCCGGGATATCGTCCGGATACACCTCTCGTAACGCTTCCCATACAGCCTTATATGTCTCTTCGGTGCCGGTCCAGTATTCATTCGTAAGATCAGCATAGTCAGGCTTTGCCCCATTGTCCTTCATGTACTGAAATACATCCTTTGCATACTGCTTAAAATCAGCAATCTGCTGTGGAGTCTTAAGAGGTTTGTTCTCCGTTGTATCCACAGGACCTCCGCTTGCAGTTGCCCATGACGGATTGTGTCCTACAAGCATGTACCACTCAGCATTGCACGCCTTTGCACGTCTGTATGCCTCAAGGTGGCGCTCCATAACACTTCCCTCATATGTATAATAGCTGCCGTCCATATCTCCTATAGCCTGAAAGTTCTGTGCAGGAATGGTTTCACGGTTAAGCATATTACCAAGAAGCGTGATCCTCGAATCCGGCACGTCATAATTAGGCGTGAGTATATATCCGAACATGCACTCAGGAACTTCTCTTTCCACATCACTAAGATCTGCCGTAATGGATGGGCAGTCAATTACAACAACCTCTGCCGTACCTTTTATACCCCCTGTTTCGGCCGTAACCACGGCCGTTCCTGCCGACACTCCTGTAATGGTCTTATTATCATTATCGACCTTAAGTATATTATCGTCAGAGGAAGAAAGCGTATAATCCGATATCTTATCCTGTACTATACCGTTGGAATTAACCGCCATTACCTTGATACTGTATGAAGAACCCACGCTTACATTGTATTCATCCTCAGAAAAGGCAAGTGCGTCAACAACCGGATTGTCGCTGTATTTCCACACTGAAAGCTTATCGAGGTTGATAACGTCGGAATTATCGTCATCAGTAAGGCAGCTTAGGGAAATTATGTTATCACCGCTTACAAGTTCCCTTTTGATGATCAACTCCTCCCACGTATTCCATGTGCTGTCCGTACCGGTAAATGTCACATTCTCGCTCACATCCCCTATGGAAAGTCCAAGCGTTCTGTTCTTCGGCCAGCCTCCTACGTCTCCGGCAGAATATCTGAACGACAGATAGTATGTTCCCGCATCAGATACATTTACCGTAAATGAAATCTTTGAGGTACCGCTGTTATCAAAACCTGCGGCAAATCCTGTTCCCGTATAACCCGTATGATCCGTTGCAATTCTTGCACCCCCTGTAAGAAGCGCACTCTCTGCCTGATAAACTGTAGCTTCAGGGTGGGCCTTTACGGGCTCATTATCTGCCTTTACAGTACCTATTCCAAGCATTGCAAGGCAGCATAACATAGCAAAAACCATGAACAGATTAAGAATCTTTTTGCTTCGTTTCATCATCTCTACCTCCTACTCAAATACGTTAATTATTTCGCTTCCCTCTCTTACAAATGCAATAAATCTCTCTATCGGAGCTTCGCAGTTTACGAATATTCCTCCGTCGACCCTTTCCTTCGTATCCGCACTGACCCATACGCCTTTTGGAAGATATACCTTTCTTTCAGTCTGCCCCTGATTTACAACAGGTGCAAATAATATGTCCTCTCCAAACATATACTGGTCAGATAGCGTATAGCATATCTCGTCATCCGGATATTCCACAAACATAGGTCTCATAATCGCCACTCCGGTTTCTGACGCCTCATCCATGTACTTCCATATGTATGGTTTGAGTCTTTCACGGAGCCTTACAAGTTTTACGAGAATCTCATACACCTCTTCGCCAAAGCTCCAAAGCTCATTATACCCGCCTGTCTCTGCAAGTATTCCCGGTGCAGCGGGAGTCTGGTCCTTTAATCTGTTTCTGGTTCCGTGGATTCTCATCACCGGACAGAATACGCCAAACTGCATCCATCTTACTATAAGCTCCCTGAAATAATCGCTTTCTATATCTCCGTTAAAGAAACCGCCGATATCGCTGTTCCACCATGGTATTCCGCTCATTGCCATTGAAAGCCCTGTTTTTACACTCATTCTTAAGGCTTCAAATGTTGACTGTATATCCCCATTCCATACAAGCGAGCCAAATTTCTGCGTTCCCGGATATGCCGCTCTTGTAAGAAGGATTATATCCTCCTCACCCTCACTCTTAAGTCCCTCATAGAATGTCTGGCTGTAACAGTATGGATATAGCATGGCCGCCTGGGCTCCGTTACCCGCGTAAAGCTTAAGGTTATGATACTGCTGCGGACGAATCTCAGGCTCCGCCTCATCAAGCCAGAAATTCCTGATCCCCAGATCATAATAGTGCTCCTTTATCAGCTTCCATACGTACCTACGCGTATCCGGATTGGTCGTATCTATAAAGGTCTGCATTCCGTAAAAATCAAATGTTCCATAGGTTCCGTTCTCGGTTCTTACAAGCATGTTTGCCTCGTCCATCTCCCTGTAATAACGGCTGTTTGGGTTGGTGGTCGGCCATATGGAAACCACAGGTTCAACTCCCATCTGCTTAAGCTCAGATACCATCCCGCGAGGATCCGGCCAGAATCTTTCGTCAAACATCCATTCTCCCTGTTCCGGCCAATGAAAGAAATCTATAACTATGGCAGCAAGTGGAAGTCCTCTTTTTTGATACTCCTTTGCGACCTTCATAAGCTCATCCTGAGTCTCATATCTCATCCTGCTTTGCCAGAATCCTGCTGCCCATCTCGGAAATTTCGGCGCATATCCGGTAAGGTCGGCATATATTTTCATAACTTCTTTAGGGGTCTGCGCTGCATATACAAGATAATCCGCCTGATACGCACTGTCCGAAACCCACATCGTATGATTATTGGTGGTCTCGCATCTTCCCGGCGCCGGGCTGTTCCACAAAAATCCATAACCCATGGAGGAATAATATACCGGCACGGCAGATTTGGTATTATAATGCTCAAGATTAACCGTGCTTCCCTTTCTATCGAACCAGTCCTCCTGCTCCTGTCCGAGTCCGTAGAAATGTTCTCCCTCATGCGCGTCAAATATCACCTTAATCTGATAATGATCGCCTTCCCTGTGTACATTTCTTCCTGTATAATGGCCCTCATATTTTGTATGAAGAATCTCCTTACCCTCTCTGTAAAAACTGATTATTCCACCATACCATATATTACCTGCCTCAAGCTTTACGCTCACCATTCCGTTCTTAATCTCTGCCACAGACTCGTCGCCGCTTATCTTATAATCTGCGCCCTCCACCGGAGGAAGAAGCGTCCAGTTTTCGTCAGAAAGTCTGGCGTTTTTGCTCATACGACACCTTATACAGTTCGGTCCATATGGTTCAAGTACCGTAAGCTCATCCCTTCTCTGATATATAAGCTTATCTTTACATATTCTAATCGTTCCCATTCGTATCCTCCTTTTTATAATCTGCTTCTTTTAATGTAAATTATATACACTGTGACAATCCTTATCTATAACTATTTCAACAAAAATTAACACTATTTTGACATATTACTGTTATTAGATATATACGGAGGCGATGCAAAATGGCACATGATACATACGTACAATCAGGCACTTTTACCGAGAATTACCTGCACAAAACGCAGTCACGCCCTTTTTCCCTGCACCATATACATGCCCCTCATGATATGCAGACCCTGTATCTTCACTGTCATAGTGAAATTGAACTATTCTACCTTGTTTCGGGAAAAATTAATTTTTACATAGAAGATAAAAGCTATACTCTTAATTCCGGAGATGCGATTATGGTTCCTCCGAATCTTCTTCATTATGCAGATAAGAGATATAGGGATACGAAGGATGTTGAATTCTACGCAATCGTCTTTTCCACGGACATGCTTGCAGAGATTCTTCCCTCGTACTGCGAAAGATACCTCCTTCCAATAGCCTACCATGCAACTGAGTGCATCATACCCATATACAATAGTCCTTCTGAAACATGGCAGGCTGACGTTTTTTCGTGCCTTGACAATATATTTGACGCCATGGACCACGATATCAAATATAACGAACTTATAATACGCGGAAACCTCCTCATAATATGGCAGCTTTTGTACAACAATCACATGCTTGCCCTTATGAAAAAAACATCCGGGGAGCACATACAGCCCTATCTTAAGAAGTGTGTGGATTATATAGACCAAAACTACACAAAACAGATTACACTTGATACTCTTTCCCACATGGCAGGACTGAGCACGGGGCATTTTTGCAGACAGTTTAAGGAGTTTACAGGGTACACCCCATTCTCTTATCTGAATAAAAGAAGGATATCAAAAAGCTGCACACTACTTCTTAACACAGACAAAAAAATAGCTGAGATTGCCTCCCTGTGCGGGTTTAACAATATCAGCTATTATAATCGTGCATTTATTAAGATAATGAAGGAATCTCCTTCCTCATATCGAAAGAACTTTACATATCGTTCATAAGAATACACTCACAGTCTTACCCTGACTGCCTTAGCATATTTACCCTTAAGTTTCTTTCCGCCATCCTTAACATATGCGCAGATTCTGTAGTAATATGTCTTGTTTTTCTTAGCCTTCTTTGAAGCCTTCTGTAGAACTTCATTCTGAGGGGCCTGTACCTGCGTCTGCGTATCACCGGCTGCAGCAGGTGGTGTTACCACAAGATTTGGATTCGGAAGATCCGGGTCGCCGGTCTCTGCATATACATAATCAGATGCACCGGCTCTGTACTGTCTTGTTACACCTGATACATATCCCGTCATATCTCCCCATGCATTGGTTGCCGTATATGGTATGAGCGTGTACGAGTACTCATATATTTTATATATAAGTTTAAATAAACAGCATGCACATTCAATGACTTATGGTGTTTATTTATTGATAAAAACTGACGTTTCCAGATACATGGAAACGCCAGCCGCATAAATTATAATCTCAAATTACTCGTAGAAATCAACTGCGAATAATTTCTCCTTCGCACGGATTTCTCCTTTTGCAATCATCCTTATCCTTTGATTGTCAGAAAGCTCACTGCATACAACCGGAGTAGCAATTGACGGAGCATTTTTATTAATATATTCGATATCAATTTCCATTATCCTATCCCCCATCTTAACCTTATCGCCGACCTTTACATGAACCTTAAATCCCTTTCCGCCAAGCTTTACGGTATCGATTCCGATGTGTATCAGAAGGTTTAATCCTGATTCTGTCAGAAGGCCCACTGCATGTTTAGTGTCAAAAACCATGGAAATCGTGCCATCTGCAGGCGCATACACCACAGGTTCCAAAGGCGTGACAACTGCTCCGTCACCCATCATTTTTTCTGCAAACGCCTCATCCGGCGCTTCCTCTATTCCCGCTGCCAATCCTGTCACAGGGCTTGATATAATCACAGTTTTTACTGCCTTTTTTTCTTCTTTTTCTCCTCGTTCAAGATAATCCTCCAGATTGGATTTTATTACCGTAACATTGGGTCCGTATATCACCTGTACGGCGCCTCCTTTTCTAATAACGCCCGACGCTCCCGTACTCTTAAGGACATTATCATCCACAAGTGCAGAATCCTTCACGTTGCAGCGAAGCCTCGTGGCACAACAGTCGACGTCCTTTATATTGTCTATTCCTCCAAGACCTTTTGCTATGGCGGCGCTTATTTCATCCCCTCCATTTTTTCTGGCATTATAATCACTCTTGGTATAGAGTCTTGTTTCGCCATCATCCTCCCTTCCCGGCGTCTTAAGGTCAAGCCTTTTTATAAGGAACGAAAAGATAAAATAATACAGTGCAAAATATATTATACCCACAGGGATTATAAGCATCCAGCTTGTCTTATCATTACCCTGCAGCACTCCAAAAAGGATGAGGTCCAAAAGTCCGCCTGAGAAAGTCAGTCCAACCGCAATATTCAGAATGTGGGCAATCATATACGCCGTTCCGGCAAGTATGACCTGAACCACAAAAAGTATCGGCGCCACGAACAGAAACGAAAACTCAATAGGCTCCGTTATTCCGGTAAACATACTGGCAAGCGACGCCGATAACAAGAGCCCTCCCGCAGCCTTTTTCTTTTCAGGTTTGGCCTGACGATACATCGCAAGCGCAGCTCCCGGAAGCCCAAATATCATGAATATGAATTCTCCCGAAAAATATCTCGTTGCATCCGCACTGAAATGCGATATATTAGCCGAATCTGCAAGCTGTGCAAAGAAAATATTCTGACCACCCATTATGGCCTGTCCCGCAACATCCAGACTTCCTCCAACAGCAGTCTGCCAGAACGGAAGATAGAATACATGGTGAAGTCCAAACGGTATGAGCGCACGTTTAATCAGCCCGAATATAAGCGTTCCTATATAGCCGCTTCCTGTTACAAGTCCGCCAAGCATGTGTATTCCATTCTGGACTGCCGGCCATACAAAATAGAGTAATATTCCCACAAGCAGGTATACAAGTGTCGAAATAATAGGCACAAATCTCGTACCGCCAAAGAACGACAATGCACTTGGAAGCTTGATTTTATAGAATCTGTTATGAAGCGCGGCAACTCCAAGTCCTACGATGATTCCGCCGAATACACCCATCTGCAAAGTATAGATTCCGCATGAAGATACAATAGTTCCCTCAAGCACATCAGGCGAAATCGAACCATCAGAGAGAATATCCTCATTGAGCTTAAGCATTGCATTGACCGCAGTATTCATTACAAAATACGCAATAACCGCAGAAAGAGCTGAAACCTCTTTCTCTTTTTTTGCCATACCTATCGCCACTCCGACCGCAAATATCAACGGAAGGTTATCAAATATTACACTTCCGACCTGATTCATGATAACCAAAAGAGAATGAAGTACTGTTCCCTCTCCAAGTATTTTACCCAATCTATACGTCTCAATAGTGGTCTGATTAGTAAAAGAGCTGCCGATTCCCAAAAGTAATCCTGCAACGGGAAGAATAGCGATAGGCAGCATAAAGCTTCTTCCCACACGCTGCAGCACTCCAAATATCTTGTCCTTCATTTTTCTGCTCCTTTATTCTGCTACTGCAATATATTATGCGTGGCAAATCTAACTATTAATCTGTAAAAATATAACAATATCTTTTTATGGTTTCTGCATATAATATATGGGTATAATTATTATATGGAGGATTTATTATGTGTGGAATAAGCGGTTTTTGCGACTTTAGCCGCAATTTTACCATATCAGGGGCATCCTCTGAAAAATACACAAAAACGCTTATCGACATGCGCAGATCCATAGCCTACAGAGGCATGGACGAATGCGGAGAATACCTTAAAGGATCTGTGGGATTAAGCCACGCAAGACTTTCAATACGAGATCTTACTAACGGAAGACAGCCTATGATACGCTATCAGGGTGGCCATGAATACGCAATCGTATTCAACGGTGAAATCTATAATACGGACGAATTATTATCCATGCTTATGATGAGCGGAAGAACCTGTGATACCACATGTGATACAGAGATCATACTTCTTATGTATATGGAATACGGCGAGGATTTTGTAAGCATGCTTAACGGCATATATGCCTTTGTGATATATGACAGCACAGAGAATATACTAATTATGGCGCGCGACCATGCAGGAATTAAGCCGCTGTTTTATACCATACAGGATAATCTTCTTGTATTTGGCTCCGAAATAAAGGCGCTGTTTGCACATCCCGATGTACATCCCTGTGTGGATATTGACGGATTTCGTGAAATCTTTGGAATAGGTCCGGCAAGAACTCCCGGATGCGGAGTATTTAAGAACATATGCGAGATGAAACCCGGTCATTACGCCATATATAATGCAAACGGACTTCATATTCACCGATACTGGGAGCTGACTGCAAAAGAGCATACAGACAGCTATGAAGAGACCGTAGATAAAGTCTCATATCTGGTGTCAGATGCCATCAGACGGCAGATGGTATCCGACGTGCCGGTATGCTCCTTTTTATCGGGCGGTATTGATTCCAGCATAGTGACTGCCATCGCCTGCAAAACCTTTGAGAACCCCAAAGATTTTAACACGTTTTCATTTGATTTTACCGGCAATGACAAATACTTTATATCCAACAGCTTTCAGCCTGAGCGCGACAACAGATATGTGGATATTATGCTTTCGGAATTTCACACCAGCCATTCCCGTCTGATGTGCGATGAAATGGAACTTGTGGATCTTCTTTATGAGTCCACCCGGGCAAAGGACCTTCCGGGAATGGCCGACGTAGACGCATCAATGCTGTACTTTTGCAGCATTGTCAGCAAATCCAACAAAGTCGTACTCACGGGCGAATGCGCGGACGAAATCTTTGGCGGATATCCCTGGTTTTACCGCCCGGAGCTGACTGCACGTAAAGGATTTCCTTGGTCTCCGACTACCGATGTAAGAACATGCCTTCTTAGGGATGATTTTATCAATACGCTCGACCTTGATAATTATGTATATGAAACCTACAGAACATCTGTAGCACAGACACCTCTTCTGTACGGCGAAGATGACGCCGCCAAGAAACAGAGACAGATATCTTACCTTAATATAAAATGGTTCATGCAGACACTCTTAGACCGCATGGACCGCACAAGCATGCATTATGGTTTGGAAGCAAGAGTCCCTTTTGCAGACCGGCGCATAATGGACTATATGTATAATGTTCCGTGGAATATGAAATATAGAAACAACGTGGAAAAATCACTCCTTCGAAACGCCTTTTCGGGCAAACTTCCGGACGAGGTCCTTTTCCGTAAAAAAAGTCCGTATCCAAAAACCTACAACCCTGAGTACGAAACCGCCCTCGCAAACAAACTATGCGATATACTTTCCGATACCAACAGCTCACTGTACGATATCTGCGATACCGACAAGCTAAATACATTGTTAAAGGAGCCATCAGAATACGGAAAGCCCTGGTTCGGCCAGCTTATGGCTTTTCCCCAGCTTCTGGCTTATTATATACAACTTGAATACTGGTTTCGGATATACAGTCCGAAAATATGTCTGTAATATGAGGTAAATGATATTGACAAACTTCTTTTGCGGTATTAATATACAGCTTACATAGTATCGAAAACTACATGGAGGTGTGATATGAATACCAATGCGACGACGAATGCAAAAAAGAATATACTTGCCTCGCTTCCTGATTATACATTAGGAGAAGAACTCATAAACTCAATTTCACATGGCATGGGAGTAATCTTTGGCATAACGGCTCTTGTATTCTGTATTATAAAATCAGTTATGTCAGGGTTCACCCTTGCCATAGTAAGCAGCTGCCTGTACGGTTCAATGCTGATTCTTCTGTATACGGTATCAACCATATACCATGCGTTAAAGCGTAACCGCGCGAAGTATATATTTCGCATATTTGACCACTGTACAATATTTCTTTTGATAGCGGGAACCTATATTCCAATCGTACTTGCCGGAATCGGCGGAATAATCGGCTGGATTTATTTTGGAATTGTTGTGGGCGCTGCGATAATAGGCATTATATTTAATGCAATAAGCGTGGACCGTTTTAAAATCTTTTCCATGATATGTTATATTGCCATGGGTTGGGTAATAATATTTGGTTTTTATCCGCTGACCCAAGCCGTGGCGTTGCAGGGCGTCATCCTTCTTATTGCCGGAGGCGTTGTATATACACTTGGCGCCATTCTGTACGGCATGGGTTCCAAACGCAGATATTTTCATTCCATATGGCACTTTTTTGTGCTGGGCGGAAGTATACTACACTTCTTTACGATATACGGCTATGTACTGTAGTTTTTACCGGTTGACAAATTGTTCAGCAGGGTATATTTTTTGTAGTGAAGGCTGGTGATATCTTACATGGAACAATATAGCATAACGGGAATGAGCTGTGCGGCATGCTCCGTACGTGTAGAAAAAGCAGTGTCGTCGCTTCCTGACGTTACCTCCTGCTCAGTTAATCTTCTGACCAACTCAATGAATGTAGAGGGTACGGCATCCTCTGCGGATATAATTGCGGCAGTTGAGAGCGCCGGATATGGTGCACGTTCAAAAGAAGCCGTGCATGAGCGTAACGATAGCATAGATTCTTCCGATGCACTAAAGGATGTGGAAACCCCCGTATTAAGGCGGCGTCTTATAGCCTCTTTGGGCTTTCTTATCATCCTTATGTATGTCTCAATGGGACATATGATGTGGGGCTGGCCTCTTCCGTCATTTTTTGATGCCAACCATGTTGCAATGGGGCTTTTACAGCTTTTACTTACCGTAATAATCATGGTTATTAACCAGAAGTTTTTTATAAGCGGGTTTAAGGGGCTGTTGCACCGCGCTCCAAATATGGACACGTTGGTAGCGCTTGGTTCCACGGCTGCTTTTGTATACAGTACCATAGCGCTGTTTGCCATGACGGACGCGCAGGTGCATAATGACCACGGTGCCGTGATGTCGTACATGCACGAATTTTATTTTGAATCGGCGGCCATGATACTTGCCCTCATCACTTTGGGCAAGATGCTTGAAGCGCGCTCAAAGGGCAAGACAACCGACGCCCTGAAAGGTCTTATGCGTCTGGCCCCAAAAACGGCCACTCTTATCCGCGATAATGTCGAAACCATAGTTCCCGTTGCCCAGGTAGTAAAGGGCGATATATTTATCGTGCGTCCCGGCGAGAACATACCTGTGGACGGCGTAATTACGGAAGGTGTGAGCGCTGTTGATGAATCCGCGCTCACCGGGGAAAGCATACCTGTAGATAAGTCAGCGGGCAATATGGTATTTGCAGGCACGATTAATCAATCGGGCTTTATAGAGTGCGAGGCATCAAGAGTGGGCAAAGACACGACACTGTCACAGATCATACAGATGGTCAGCAATGCGGCGGCAGATAAGGCTCCCATTGCCAAAGTCGCGGACAGGGTCTCGGCTGTATTTGTCCCGTCAGTCATTGCCATTGCAGTAATCACAGTTATTGCATGGCTCATATGCGGACAGACCGTAGGATTTGCGCTGGCAAGAGGAATATCCGTACTTGTCATAAGCTGTCCCTGCGCGCTGGGACTTGCAACTCCTGTTGCAATCATGGTCGGTAACGGTATCGGAG
>CASFAQ010000037.1 GCA_949292725.1 uncultured Eubacteriales bacterium
GTAAAGAACTCCTTTTCGGAGGCCCTTTACGGATACGGGGTACATATAATAACGGATGCACATGCAGATAAAATATATTATTCAGGAGACAGATATATTGTAATGGCAGGCAATGTAAAGTATGGCGCCGGATATATTGTGCTGGCAACGGGAGGACGCTCATACGCTAATCTCGGAGCAGACGGCTCGGGTTATGAACTTGCGAGATGTATGGGACATGGAATTACGGATACATTTCCGGCACTATGCGGGCTTTTGCTTAGTGGAATGAATTTTAAAAGAGTAAGCGGGGTAAGGGTTAAAGGAAGCATAAGTCTGATAAGTGGGGACAAACTCATATCCGAAAGTAGTGGGGAGCTACAGATTACTGATTACGGACTTTCCGGAATACCGGTATTTCAGATAAGCAGATATGCATCGGATATAATAAACAGCGGGAGAAGCTGCACATTAAAGGTTGATTTTATCCCGGATTATGGTAGGGATGAGGTGTATGAAATATTATCGGAGATAATGCATAATAATCCCGGTAAGGATATGGCGTCGGCACTTAATGCTTTTATCCCTGCAAAGTTAAGTGATGCGATAATACGGGATCTGCATATTAAGAATCCGGACGATTTGTCCCGGAAAGTAAAGAATATGCATTTTACCGTTAAGAAAACTATGCCGTTTGACAGAGCGCAGGTAACGGCGGGCGGTGTTGACGTAGGAGAGATTGAGAATGATACGATGCAGTCGAAGCTCTGCAACGGACTGTATATAACCGGGGAACTTCTGGATATAGACGGCAACTGCGGAGGATATAATCTGCATTTTGCATTTGCAACGGGAGCATGCGCTGGAATTCATATTGGAGGCAGAATAAAGGATGATAATAAGGATAAGCCGGTTAAAGACTAATATAAGTGAACTTAAGGAGCCAAATAAAAAAGGTCCGGTAAATGAGGAAGAAAAAAGTATTATCATAAAAAAAATATGTAAGCTCCTGATGCTTGATATAAGAACGCCGCTTGACATAACTGTAAGAAAAAAATCAATAGATGCAAGAAAAAAGCATGATATATGCTATACATACACTATAGACATTATGCTTCCGATACAGGGAGTGTCATCCGTACATATACAAAAGGCATTAAAAAAGCTAAAGGGAAGAGCACTTATAACGGATGAGAATAAGAACAGATTCTCGCCGCTTTATGCACAAATTGATGATTGTCTGCAGAAGCCCATAATATGCGGCGCCGGACCGGCAGGCTTATTTGCAGCATATATACTTGCTCTTAACGGAGCCAATCCCATACTTATTGAACAGGGTGGAAGCATAAGCGAGAGAGTAGAATGTGTAAGCGGATTCTGGAATGGAGATAAGGCACTCAATCCATACTCCAATGTAAGCTTTGGAGAGGGAGGAGCGGGAACCTTTTCTGACGGCAAGCTAAATACTTCTGTTAAGGATACGTTCGGGCGTATGGAGTACATTAAAAGGGTATTTGTAGAATGCGGCGCTCCACCTGAGATAATGTATATGGCAAAGCCGCATATAGGTACGGACAGGCTGAGAGATGTTATAGTTAACCTGCGTAAAGAGATTATAAGGCTTGGCGGAACGGTGCATTTTAACACAAAGCTTACCTCACTGCGATATAATAGGTCGGGCATACATGGGATAGAAGTTACCGATACGATAACAGGAGTAAAGCGTGATATGCCATGTAATACACTCATTCTTGCCACAGGGCACAGTGCAAGAGATATATACACCATGCTAAAAAACAAGGTGGGGATGAGCAGGAAAGATTTTGCGGTAGGACTTCGTATGCAGCACAGGCAGTCGTATATTGACAGTCTTCAGTACAAAGAATGTAAAGATATGCTCCCTCCTGCCGATTACTCGGTGGTGTATCATACAAAGGCGGGAAGAGCCGTGTATTCATTCTGTATGTGCCCGGGAGGATATGTGGTAAACGCATCTACGGAGAGCAGGCGACTCGTGGTAAATGGTATGAGTAATTATGACAGGAGTTCTTATAATGCAAACAGCGCGATAGTTGTGAGTGTATCTGGCAGTGATTTTGATTCGGACGACGTTCTTTCCGGAATGGAATTTCAAAGGAGGATTGAAGAGGCGGCATACAGTCTGGCGCAGGGAAAAATTCCGTATCAGACATTTGATGATTATAAGAATAATATGATTTCTCATAATGCTTCCGGTATACTTCCGGTTCATATGGGAGAGTCTGAGTATGCCAATGTAAGAAGCATACTTCCGGAATATATTAATAATTCAATCATAGAGGCGATGGATTATTTTAACGGGATTATGAGTGGATTTACAGATGATGTACTTATGAGTGGGGTTGAGACGAGAACATCGGCTCCGGTACGTATCATAAGGGATGAAACCCTGCAGACGGATATCAGGGGAATTATCCCATGCGGAGAGGGCGCAGGATATGCGGGAGGAATAATGTCAGCATCGGCGGACGGCATAAAGGCGGCGTTTGCAGCACTTGATTTGATAAAGAGAATATAATATAATGATTCGGTCAGCATAACCGAAATGAGGAATAAAGGACATATAAATGAGCGATATAAGGAAGAATTTGAAGAACAAAAAGCGAATAGTGGTCAAGATAGGAACTACCACGATAACACATTCTGATACAGGAAGACTTGACCTTATCAAGCTTGAAAAGCTTGTAAGGGTGCTTACGGACATCCGTAATCAGGGAAAAGAGATAGTACTTGTGTCATCGGGCGCGATAGCCGTTGGAAGACAGGCTATCGGTCTTGTTAAGAGACCGGAGCTTAGGGCTGTTAAACAGGCATGTGCTGCTATCGGACAGGCAAGGCTTATGATGGTCTATCAAAAGCTTTTTGCGGAGTATAATCAGGTGACGGCCCAGATTCTTATGACAAAATATACGATTGAGAACAGGGAAAGCAGGCATAATGCCTGTTCAACCTTCAGGGAACTTCTTAGAATGGGCGTTATACCCATAGTTAATGAGAATGATACCGTTGCGACGGACGAGCTTGATTTTGGAGATAATGATACACTTTCGGCACTTGTAGCAACATTGATTAAGGCAGATCTTCTTGTACTGTTGTCGGATATCGACGGACTGTATTCAGACGACCCCCACAGTAATCCTGATGCAGAATTCATAAGCTATGTGGATAAGCTTGACGACAGGCTTTTGGGCATGGCAAAGGGAACCTTAAGCATGTCCGGAACCGGAGGGATGGAAAGCAAGCTGTCCGCAGCGAGGATATCGTCCGAGGCGGGCGCAGATATGGTTATAGCTAACGGCAAGGATGTATACGTCCTTGATGAGATTATATCCGGGGCAAATGTCGGTACATATTTTAATCTTTGTGACAGAAAGTGAGAGAAGAATGGATCAGACAGACATAGCAAGAATCAATGAATTATATCATAAACAGAAATCGGGATGCCTTACGGAGGAAGAGAAAGAAGAACAAAAACAGCTGAGGAAGGCATATATTGAAAGTGTCAGAAGGAATATGAGGGCAAGCCTTGATAATGTTTCAATCGTAAATAAGGACGGTAGCATATCGAAATTGTCGGATATAAGAAAGAAGCATAATAAGAGGTAAATATATATGAATGAGGTCGCAAAGGATGAATTGCGAAGGATAATGCGTAAGAAGAGAAGTCTTATAGCACAAAAAGAAGCACATTCATCATCAGAAATCATTGCAGATCATATTTTAGACATAATAAGAGCAGATAATGCACGGAATCTTATATTATCATTTGCCTCATATAATAACGAACCGGATACGGATGTAATATTTGATGCGTTAAAAATACGTTGCCAGCATGTGGATATAGCATATCCCAGGGTATCGGATGACGGTGTGAATATGGAATATTACATAGTGGATTCGCTTGATGAGCTGGCGTCCGGATATAAGGGCATAAGAGAGCCCGTGGCTGTTATGGAGAGACGTATCGATACAGATATAATATTATCAGGATATGATAATGTGTATGTTCTTGTTCCCGGACTTGCATTTGATAAAAGGGGTTACAGGGCAGGATATGGCGGAGGCTTTTACGACAGGTATCTAAAAAGAATAGAGGGAACATATATTGGAATATGTTACGATTTTCAGTATATGGAGGATGAATATATTAGAGCGGATACATATGATGTGCGCTGTGATTATATTGTTACGGAAAAAAGATATTATACAAGGAGGGACAGAGATGGATCTGACAGTCATTGGAAAAGAAGCTAAGAAAGCCTCGCGCATACTTGGCAGACTTGGCGAGATGAAAAAGAACGAGGGGCTTACAGCTGTGGCCTGTGCGCTTATGGATAAGGATAATATCAAATGTATCATGGACGCTAATAAGATTGATATCGATAATGCAGTTGCATCTGGTATGAAAGCGTCGCTGGTAGACAGGCTTAAGCTTAATGAGGACAGGATAAATGGTATGGCAGAGGGCCTTATGCAGATTGCAAAGCTTCCCGATCCGGTTGGAGAAGTAAAGGGTATCAGGATACGTCCAAATGGTCTTAGAATCGGCGAAAAAAGAGTGCCTCTGGGAGTTATAGGCATAATATATGAATCAAGACCCAATGTAACCTCGGATGCATTTGGTCTGTGTTTTAAAACGGGCAATGCGGTTATCCTGCGTGGAGGAAGCGACGCTATTAATTCCAATATTGCAATAGTTAAGATTATTAAAAATGCCCTTTCTGAATGCGGACTGCCAAGGGAAAGCATAAGCCTTATAGAGGATACTGACAGAAAAACCGCGGAAGAGTTTATGAGGCTTAATCAGTATGTGGATGTGCTTATTCCGCGAGGCGGCGCAGGACTTATAAGAACTGTTGTCGAAAAATCCAACATACCGGTTATAGAGACCGGAACCGGAAACTGCCATGTATATATTGACGAGGACGCTGATATAGATATGGCAGTTGATATAGTGGATAATGCAAAAACACAGAGGCTTGGAGTATGCAACGCATGCGAATCACTGCTTATACACCGAAATATCCTTAACGACGTGCTTCCGCCTCTAAGCAGACGTTTAAGAGAAAAAAATATAGAGCTTCGAATGGACAATGCGGCGCTTAGCATAGTGAAGGATGGAATACCGGCAACGGATGACGACTGGGGAAGGGAGTACCTTGACGCCATTATATCCATAAAAACCGTTGATGGTATTGATGAAGCGATAGAACATATTAATACTTACAATACGGGTCATTCGGAATCCATTATCACCAATGATTACAATAATGCACAGAAGTTTCTTGATGAAATAGACGCGGCGGCGGTATATGTAAATGCTTCTACAAGATTTACCGACGGATTTGAATTCGGGTTCGGGGCTGAGATTGGAATAAGCACGCAAAAACTTCACGCACGCGGACCAATGGGGCTTCTTGCACTTACTACCACCAAATACATCATTTACGGAAATGGACAGATAAGAAAATAATAAGTATATTTTCATTCCGGTAACTGTATAATTTAAGGCAGGTTTTTTTGTGGAGGCATTATGGATTATTACAGTTACCGGAATATGATCTCTGACGCCATGTTACTTCAGAAGAAGTACGGCGGTCTTATAGAATGCGAAACTATCGGATATTCAGTGCAACGCAGAAAGATAATCATGCTCATCATGGGCTGTGGGTATAAAAGGATATTTCTTACAGGCGGTATTCATGCAAGAGAAAGCGTGAATACTAAGCTTCTTATGATGCTTACTTCATATTATGCGGAAAAATATTACGGAAAAGATATATTTAACCGTTACAGCTTCAATATAGTTCCACTTATTAATCCCGACGGTTATACCATGGCAATGACGGATGAATCAATGGCAGATTACAAATGCAATTACAATAACATAGACATAAACCGAAATTTCCCATCCGTACTGTATAAAAGCGGGGGAAAAGCAGGGGAATATCCTGCATCCGAGCCGGAAACAAGGGCGCTTATGATGGCATTTAAAAGCCATCCCTCTGTTATGTATATCGATTTTCATTCACGGGGAGAGTGCATATATTATCACAGACAGGCGATGAATGAGTGCTACAACAGAAGGCAGTATATGATAGCAAAAAGGCT
The DNA here is from genome assembly GCA_949292725.1 of uncultured Eubacteriales bacterium. Taxonomy (GTDB): domain Bacteria; phylum Bacillota; class Clostridia; order Lachnospirales; family Lachnospiraceae; genus V9D3004. Next base: position 6,130 of record CASFAQ010000037.1, read on the forward strand.
TGGCGAATGCACGGGTTACTCGCTTGTTGCCCCGGATGAAGAGGTGGAAGCTTACGATACCGGAGGCAATTCGGTGCATTATTACTCTGAAAATTTTAAAATGCCAGCGTTCACGATAGAAACAATGCCGGAAGATACGGCATTTCCAATGGATGTAAGGCTTTCGGATGTGCTGTTTGAAAAAATGAAGTACCTGCTTTTTAATATTATTGCAATATGCGATGCAAAATAAAAATAGGTATTGACATATGAAATCTTCTGCCTTATTATTAATGAAGTTTCCGTGGGCGCACACGGAAAAGGCCCATAATGAAAGACTTGAGGAGGAGATTTAAAGTGGAAGTTCTAAGATTCGGTTTTCGCTACTGGAAGAAAAATCTGCCTATGGCAATACTTATTCAGCTGTTCAGTTATATTGCGATAATATGCGACCTTTTTCTGCCGCTTATTTCAGAGATGTTTATCGATTACGTTATACTTGATCATGACGCCGCATCGTCTGATAATGTTTTTTCGTTTATGCTGAGCGGCAAATACGGAGAAGTACATTCGATGAAGCTGTTCTTGTCACTGTCAGTAATTTTTATGACATTTTTAGCCATAAGACTTGTACTCGTATATTATAAGAACGTTACATCGCAGAAGCTAGGAATCAGGCTGGAAACTGACCTTAGACGCACGACATTCAGAAAGATAATGGAACTTGACAGCGAGACGCTCTCTGAATTTAATACAGGAGAACTTCTTACCACGGCCAATGCCGATACAGTAATGTATAAAGAGTTATTCTGCACCATGGTTGTCAGGATATTCGACAGTATATTTGTACTTGCCGCGTGTATATATTTCCTTTCTACCATAAGTGCGTATCTGCTCATTATCCCGGTTATATTATTACCGTTTTTTGCCGTGGCGCTTATTAATTTCCGTAAAAAAGCCAGGGCTAATTACAGAAAAATAAGGGCATGCAACAGTGAAATGAGCCTTACGGTACAGGAGAACATAGAAGCGGTAAGGCTTGTGCGTTCGTTTACCAATGAAAATATCGAAAAAGAAAAATTTAACGAGAGCAATGAAAAGTTAAAAGAGGCCTATATCAATCAGATAAACCTCTCATCAAAATTCGAGGTTGTATTCAGTACAATTAAGCAGATTGCATACATTGGTTCAATTGCCATAAGCGCAGTGCTTGTTATCAAAGGATATATGCTAGTGGGATTTCTTGTGACGTCATCAAGTTATGTTATGAAGATAATGGATCATATATCACAGATTAACAATACTCTTTTCATCATGCAGCAGCAGATAGTATCAGGAGGCAAAATGATACATTTTCTTTCATGTGAATCTAAGATTCCTGAGGCGCCTGACGCCGTCGAGATTAAAAATATGCCGAATATCTCGATTAAGGACGGATATCTTGTAATGGATGGAAAGACAGTGCTTAAGGATATTAATCTCAATGTTCCGTATGGAAAGAAGCTTGGAATCGTCGGAGGAACAGGAAGCGGAAAGAGCATGCTCTTAGAATCCCTTGTAAGAATACACGATCTGACCGGTGGCTCCATAATGATCAATGGTAGGGATATAAGGGATTATACCCTTGACAGCCTGAGGGATAATTTTTCCTATGTATTTCAGGATGTATTTCTCTTTTCCAACACAATAGATTCGAATATTGCATATGCCGAGCCCGATATAGAACACAGACAGGTCGTACAGGCTGCAAAACATGCCCAGGCGCATAATTTTATAAAAGGACTCGATATGGGATACGAAACCATAGTCGGAGAGAGGGGGCTTGGAATATCCGGAGGACAAAAGCAGAGAGTATCCATTGCAAGGGCGCTCCTAAAGGATGCCCCTATCATAGTGTTGGATGACTCCACAAGTGCGCTGGATGTCAGGACTGAGAAAAGGCTTCTTAAGGATATTAGGGAAAATTACCCTGATAAGACAATGCTCATCTCGGCACACAGACTCTCTTCGGTTGCATCATGCGATGAGATAATATACATGCAGGATGGAATGATAGTCGAGAGAGGTACATTTGATGAGCTTATGAAGCTTGGAGGACATTTTGCCAAGGTATACAGGATACAGGAAAACGAGAGAAACGAGTCTATTGATTATAATGCATTGGGAGGTGAGGCCTGATGGCAGCCAGAAACACCTATTTTCAGGATGAAGTTATAACTAAGAAGATTGATTTGAAACAATTTGCACGAACGCTCAGATATGTAGTTCCGTACAAATACGTATTTATGCTTGTCGGAGTTCTTATGTTTGTGTCTGCGGGAGCATCGCTTGTATCACCGCTTCTTATAAAAGAGATTATAAATAATGTAGTCGTAAATGAAGATTACAGAGAGCTTGCGATAGTTATAAGCGGATTGTGTGTGCTTGCGGCAATAGAGATTGCAATTAATTTTGCGCACCAGAGACTTATGGGAAAAACAGGTCATAAAATCATTGCCACGATAAGGGAAGATGTGTTTGACAGACTTCAGAGATTATCGTTTGATTTCTTCGATTCGAGACCCAATGGAAAAATAGTTGTCAGGGTAACAGACTACATTAACGATCTGGCCAATTTCTTTACGAATCACGTACTGCTCTTTTTGGTATATATCGTAAAGCTGGTGGTTGTCAGTATCTTTATGCTTACAATAAGCCCACAGCTTACTGGAATAGTGTATCTTACCGTAATACCCATGATGGTCTGTGTTATGTGCCTGAGATTCTCACTCAGAAAGAGATTTACCGTGCACAGAGCCAAGATATCCAACAGAACTGCTTTTATCATAGAATCGATTATGGGTGAAAAAATAGTTAAAAACTGTAACCGCGCAGAGGAAAACGAGCGTATCTACATGGACGTACATAAGGACAATATAAAGACCTGGATTAATATATGTTACAGAAATGAGCTTAACACACCTATTGTTGAGATATTCTGGAATGTTGGAACCTTGTGCCTGTACGGAGTGTCGCTTTATATGATACTTGGCGGAAATAGCGCCATCAATGCCGGTACAATTGTTGCATTTACAAGCTATATGGGATTATTTAGCGGACCGCTTACTCAGATTGCATTTATCATACAGCAGCTTGCCTCAGTAAGCTCCAATCTTGAGCATGTATTTGACACCATAGATTATCCGGTGGATATTAAGGACGGAAAGGCCAATATAGAGCTTAAGGATGTAAAGGGCGAGGTTGATTTTAATGATGTGACTTTTGCGTACGATAAGGGCAATAACATACTTGAGCACTTTAATCTGCATGTCAAACCGGGGCAGACCATAGCTCTTGTAGGCCCTACGGGAGCAGGAAAAACAACTGTTATTAATATGCTTACAAGATTTTATGATGTGGACAGCGGAAGCGTTATGATAGATGGAAATGACGTCAGGGATGTAACTCTTTCCTCATTAAGAAAAGAGGTAGGCGTTCTTATGCAGGATCCATTTATATTCAAGGGCAGGATAATCGATAATATACGATACGGCCGCGAGGACGCAACGGATGAGGAGTGTATTGAGGCGGCAAAAACCGTATATGCTGATAAATTTATACAAGGACTGCAGGATGGATATTATCATGAATTAGAAGAGAGAGGAGCAGGACTTTCCGCCGGAGAAAAACAGCTTCTTAGTTTTGCAAGGATAATTCTTAAGAATCCGTCAGTAATTATACTTGATGAGGCTACGAGCGCAATTGACACTGAGACTGAGATGCTTATAAAGAAGGCGCTTGATGAAATCATTAAGGATAAAACGGCATTTATCGTGGCACACCGGCTGTCGACCATACGCAATGCCGACCAGATTCTGTATATTGACGATAAGGGCATTAAGGAACAGGGTAATCACGAGGAACTTATGAGGCTAAAGGGCTTGTATTATCAGCTGAATTAGTGGTATAGTATACAGGTGAGAATAAATCTGTAGGAGATATGCGTATGGCGGTGAGTATTAAAGAAATTGCCAGAATGTGCGGCGTATCCGAAGGCACGGTTGACAGGGCTCTTAATAATCGTACAGGCATCAAGGAGGAGACCAAAAAACGAATCCTTGAAACTGCAGAAAAGATGAATTATCGCCCAAATCATCTTGCCAAGGCTCTTGCAACAGGTCATACCAAGACCATAGGAGTTGTATGCTTTAACATTATTGACAGCTTCTTCTCATCACTTATAGAGGTGATAGAGAATACGGCCAAGGAACAGGGGTATTTTATAATTCTTATTCTGACAAAAAGCAAAAAAGCAAAAGAACTGGAAGCTATAAAATATCTCGCGGAGAGAAAGGTTGATGGACTTATTCTCTTCCCGGCTGTAAAAGGGACTACGTATGCCAATATGCTTAAGAAGCTTGATATACCCATTGTAACTATATATAACAGAATTTCTGATGACTTCATACATATAGATACGGATTGTGCATCTATTATGAGCGAGGCAGTATCATTTATCCATTCGAAAGGATATGACACGGTTGCATATCTGGATATTGACCTGCGTGGGGATATTCCTAAGGACAGGAACGTATATTCATTTGGCGAACGAAGGAAAGGTTACATTCGCGGAGCAGAAGAGTGCGGACTGACACAGATCATATTTGACGGCTTCGATAAGGACAGGATTCTTGAATATATCGCAGATACTCCGGGCAAAAAAGCGCTTCTTTGCGCGTATGATACATTTGCCGTACGGGTGCTCGGATTGTGCAGACAGCACGGTTATAAGGTTCCGTCCGATATAGGGCTTATGGGCTACAATAATATGGACGTGCTTGACGATATATATCCGAGACTGTATTCGGTTGATTGTAACATCAGGATGACCGGACGTATTGCCTTTTGCTCACTACTGGCCCAGATCAGAGGTCAAAAGGATGTTGGCGACAGTAAGATTGAATGCAATATTTCTTATGGGGAATCACTGTAGAATATCCGGAGGAGGAAAAAATGATAAAAAGGGTGTTATGCGTTGTGCTTTCTGCCGTTCTGATGGTGAGCGGAGGATATGCCACGGCATTATCTGCAAAGAAAGCAAAGCCTTCAGTCAAGCGGATTACGCTTAATGTTGGCGAAAATAAAAAGATAACCATAAAAAACAAGAAAAAGAAGGCGGTATATACATTTACCTCGTCATCAAAAAAAATAGCGTCTGTTACAAAAAAGGGCGTTGTAAAAGCAAAAAGTGAGGGCAGTACAAAGATTACCGTGAAAGAGAGCGAAAAAAAGAAGGGGAAAAAAGCGGCTAAGAAGATTGGCACCGTAAAGGTAATCGTATCGTATCCTGTGCCGGCCGTATCCGACATTCCGGCTATACAATATCCCGATGGGTTTAATGTCATACCTACAACAGCGCAGCCGACAGCCACGCCTTCTGCGACAGCCACGCCTTCCGCAACACCCACGCCCGATGTATACACGGAGACTGTAATGTCAGTATATGTCACAGAGAAGGATGTGTATTCCGTAAATGGAAGTACATGCGACGTTACGATGCAGTATTTTTGCTGTGAGGCAGAAGGAGAATATTTTAACGGCAATACCATAAGCGACGGTTCTGTAGTATATAAGGATTATAAGGAAAGTGATAATGTATACTGTGCAAGATACATGCTTTCGGGAACGGATGATGAGGGCAATTCGTGCAGGATGTTTATTGAGGATAACGGAAAGGAAAATGACGATGGAAGCCGCACATCCAAACCAATCATAATAACGGACAGCAGTTCCCTTTCATGGCTTGAGACGGCTGATATTGAGGGCAGGGTTACAGAGCTTGGAGACGGTCAGAAGGTTATAGATATTCTGTGGAATCCGTCCAATACCGAGCCTGTAGCGTTCAGAGAAGTCGTAATTCCTGATGATACTAAGGATTATTCAAAAGAAATATTACATAGACTGCACGACGGCAAAGAATACACAACAACATATTTTTATAAATTGATGATACTATTTTCCGCACTGCTGCTGACAATAATCGGCGGATTTTTATATTTATATTTTTAAAGACGAAGAGTATGCTTTTGCCTGAAAAGATTGAATAGAAGGTTTTTCAAAGTAATTTCTGGCAGGGTTCGCCACAGAAATATTGTATTCTTCCATTTTTGCAATATGATTTTTCTGCTTGTGGGTAGCAATTTCATTTCTTATAATCGGAGTAACAATATTGCAAGACAGTATAGAGCCGGCAGTAGTACCTATAAAATCCACACCGTTTCTGAAAGATTCAAATTTTTCAGTCAAATCAGCAGGCAATTTACCATCTCTTAAAACATCAAAAGTTTTCTTTCCGACATTTTTAATATTATTTTTCTCAAGGAATTCCCGTACCGGTTTATTCAGAAGTTTACCGCAATTAACAGCTTTTGTCGAAACAGATTTGAATGTCTGGGTAATCAAATAAAACGAAACAATATTAACTGCCGCATCAGCCAATTCCTGAGGAATGAGATACATTTTTTGCTTATATGAGATTTTATCATTGGTAACAATTGCCATAACCTGCGCTGCAGCAGACAAAATCCAACCGATAACACCTGTATGGATAAGCATTTTCCCGTGGCTTTTGCCGTAATTCTTTGCCATATAGTTTTTAAAAGCGTCAAACAAGGAAGCACTACTCATTTACTGTACCTCCTTTTTGGTCTTTAGGCTTGATAAATTTATCCGTAAACAAGTTTGTCAAATATTTGGTCAAAGGAGCATCTATCAAAAAGTTTGTAAACAGCATTACGACAAGAGAAATTGTAGTCCCCAGCGCATTTTTATATTTTTTCAGAGATTTTAAAGCCCCTGTTTTGGCGTCATCCGGAGTAAACAGCATCCTGAGTTTACCGCCGAACGAATTAGGATTTTTAACTTCAGACGGGAGTTTAGTCATTTCATCAATAAGTTTTATACAGCCGGCACGCACATAATACCCCGTCAAAGTACCTGCGATAATTTTGGCAACAGTTCTTGCAACAGAAACCTTTCTTGTTTCTTCGTCAACTTTTTTGTTCTGCGCATCAATAAACGGCTGGGTCATTAAAGCAGAAACACCGAGAATAAGCCTGTTCTCAGGCGATGAAAATTTCTCTCCGATCCAGTCTATTCTTTTCTGGGTTTTATTACCTGAAATTGTTGTTTTCGGGATAGCAGAAACTATAGTGTCAGTTATGGCACCGGACATACGACTTATTAAATTTACACCGTATATTCTCGACATAAATTCCTACCCAAAAGCAACAACGTATATAAAACTTTGAAATTGCTATTTTTTGCTGGTTTATTCACAAAAATTTACACATTAATGAGGTACAAAAAGATTGT
>CASFAQ010000038.1 GCA_949292725.1 uncultured Eubacteriales bacterium
CTGATAATAGTCACCTCCACCTGTTGATGGAAGTATTATACCTCATCTGGGACATTTTCATATGTGGTATACTAGGACATTATCATATATGGCTTATACAATAGTATCGGAATTCAAATTTTTGCTTGTATTTACAATACTATTGTGGTAATATACTACTGTTTAAGAGTTAGCGAGGTGTGGCTAAGTTTGGTATAGCGCTGCGTTCGGGACGCAGAGGTCGCAGGTTCAAATCCTGTCACCTCGATTGCAATATTAATATGTTTTTATATTTTATGGAGGTTATTACTAATGGCAACTAAGAATGCTAAGAGTGCAACGTCAGAAAAAGCTACTGTTAAACCTGCAACGACTGCTAAGAGCGCTACGGCAAAGACAGCCGTTAAAGAAGCGCCTGCCAATAAGGCAGAAGAGAAAGCTACAGTAAAGACTGAGACAGCACCTAAGAAGGAAGTAGCATCTAAGGAGACCACAGCAAAGAAAGAGACAGCAAAGAAAACGGCTACTAAGAAAAAGGAGATTACAACTACGGTGCGTGTACAGTATCTTGGAAAGGATGTAGCCATAAAAGATAAGATTAAAGAGATCAAAGCAGTATGGCAGAAGGCAGGCAACAGAGTCAGGGATATGAAGGACATCGAACTCTACGTTAAGCCGGAAGACAATAAAATATACTTTGTAGTTAACGGTGACTTTGATGGTTCTGTTGATATGTAGTTATAAGCAGACGAAGAACTGAATCATAAGCAGCTTTCACGAAGACGTGGAGCTGCTTATTTTGGATACAGACGAATAAAAGAGCATTTTAGGTATTTTATAAAAGGAGGCAGCGCCATGGCAAATGTGATTTCTGATGATACAATTGAATATGTGGGAATACTTGCAAATCTCATGCTTTCAGATGAAGAGAAGGAGCAGGCAAAGAAGGACATGGGGAGCATGCTTGATTATATAGACAAGCTTGGAGAGCTGGACACATCGGATGTAGAGCCGATGTCGCATATTTTCCCCGTGAATAATGTATTTCGCGAGGATGTTGTTACCAATGGTGACGACCGTGATAATATTATTGCAAATGCGCCTGAAGAAAAAGATGGTTCATTTGTAGTGCCGAAGGCATTCGATTAGGAGGAATATAATGATGAGTCTTATGAAATTAACGGCTGTTGAGCTTGGACGGGAAATCAAACAACGTAAGGTGTCGGTAAGCGAGGCGGCACAGGCGGTTCTGGAGCAGATAGATAAGATTGAAAAGAATATTAACAGTTATGTTACCGTGCTTGACAGAGAGAATGTATTAAAGCAGGCAGAGGAAGTACAAAAGGGTATAGAAGACGGAAAATATCAGGGAGCGCTTGCAGGAGTTCCTGTTGCCATAAAAGACAATATGTGTACGGAGGGCATCCTTACTACATGCAGCTCAAAGATGCTTAGTAATTTTGTGCCGACATATTCTTCGGAAGCCGTTCTGAACCTCAAAAAGGCGGGAGCGGTCATAATAGGAAAGACCAATATGGATGAGTTTGCAATGGGTAGTACAACAGAGACGTCTTATTACGGACCGACTAAGAACCCATGGAATACTGACCATGTTCCGGGAGGCTCGTCGGGAGGTTCGTGTGCGGCAGTGGCTGCGTGCGAATGCTCATATGCTCTGGGTTCCGATACCGGAGGCTCGATAAGACAGCCAAGCTCATTCTGCGGAGTTACTGGTATCAAACCGACATATGGTACCGTATCAAGATACGGTCTGATAGCGTATGGCTCATCGCTTGATCAGATAGGTCCGATTGCAAAGGATGTTACTGACTGTGCGACAATACTTGAGACTATTGCATCGCATGACCCTAAGGACAGCACATCCGTGAAGCGTAAGGATTATGATTTTACATCAGCGCTTGTAACAGACGTAAAGGGCATGAAGATAGGACTTCCAAGGGATTATTATAAAGAAGGACTTTCAGGTGATGTAAGGAACGCCATATACAAAGTAGCGGATATGCTTAAGGATGCGGGAGCTGTCGTTGAGGAGTTTGATCTTAGTCTGGTAGAGTACGCCATACCTGCATATTATGTAATCGCATCAGCTGAGGCGAGTTCTAATCTTGCAAGATTCGAAGGCGTAAAATACGGCTATCGAACCAGCGAGTATGACGGGCTTAATAATATGTTTAAAAAATCGCGCTCGGAAGGATTCGGGGCAGAAGTTAAAAGAAGGATAATGCTGGGTTCGTTCGTACTGAGCAGCGGATACTATGACGCATATTATCTTAAGGCTTTAAGGACCAAGGCGCTCATTAAGAGAGCATTTGATAAGGCGTTTGAAAAATACGACGTTATACTTGCGCCTGCTACGCCGACTACGGCTCCTAAGCTTGGCGAGAGACTTAGCGACCCGATAAAAATGTATCTTGGAGATATATATACGATATCTGTCAATCTTGCGGGGCTTCCGGGAATTACAGTGCCGTGCGGTTTCGACAGTGCAAATCTGCCGATAGGCGTGCAGATGTTAGGTAATTGTTTTGAAGAGAAAAAGATAATACGCACGGCATATGCATATGAACAGATGCGTGTTACAGACAAGGGGGCGGTATAATGAGTAAGGAATATGAAGCAGTCATAGGGCTTGAAGTGCATGTAGAACTTGCAACGAAGACAAAGATATTCTGCGGATGCAGCACACAGTTCGGAGGAGCTCCCAATACGCATACATGCCCCGTATGTACGGGTATGCCGGGCTCACTTCCGGTTCTCAATAAGCAGGTTGTAGAGTATGCTGCTGCGGTCGGAGTCGCTACCAACTGTACCATTAACCAGAATTGTAAATTTGACAGAAAGAATTATTTTTACCCTGATAATCCTCAGAATTATCAGATATCACAGTTGTATATTCCTATATGTCAGAACGGATGGGTGGAGATAGAAACGCCTGACGGCACAAAAAAGCGTGTGGGCATACATGAGATTCATATGGAAGAGGATGCCGGTAAGCTTGTTCATGATGATATGGGAGAGTATTCACTCGTGGACTTTAACCGCTCGGGAGTGCCGCTTATCGAGATTGTCTCGGAACCTGACATGAGAAGCGCAGAGGAGGTTATTGCATACCTTGAGAAATTAAGGCTTATCATACAATACCTTGGAGCATCCGACTGTAAGCTTAACGAGGGCTCAATGCGTGCAGATGTCAATCTTTCGGTGCGGGAAAAAGGCGCAAAGGAATATGGCACCAGAACGGAAACTAAGAACCTTAATTCATTTAAGGCAATAGCGCGTGCGATAGCAAATGAGCGCAAGCGACAGATAGATATTATAGAGTCGGGCGGACGTGTTGTCCAGGAGACAAGAAGATGGGATGATGCAAATGAGTATTCATATGCGATGCGCTCAAAGGAGAATGCACAGGACTACAGATATTTCCCTGAACCGGATCTTGTGCCCGTGGTTATAAGCGATGAATGGCTTAGCGAGATAAAGAAGAACCAGCCTGAGCTTCGGGATGAGAAGATGGAAAGGTACAGAACACAGTACGGACTTCCGGATTATGATATCGATATCATTACCTCACACAAAAGACTTGCGGATATATTTGATCAGACTGTTGAGCTTGGCGCAGATCCAAAGAAAGTGTCTAACTGGCTTATGGTTGAGAGTATGTACCTTCTTAAAGATAAGAATATGGAGCCGGGTGATCTGTCATTCTCGCCGGCCAATCTGGCAAAACTCATAAAGATGACGGATGAGCGTGTTATAAACGGCAATGTTGCAAAAGAGGTATTTGAAAAAATATTTGATGAAGATATTGACCCTGAGGCATATGTGGAGGATAATGGTCTTAAGTCAGTGAATGATGAAGGAAAGCTTCGCGAGGTCATTAAAAAGGTGATAGCGGACAATCCAAAGTCGGTTGACGATATTAATTCAGGAAAGCTTAAGGCAATGGGATTTTTGGTTGGACAGACGATGAAGGAGATGAAGGGAAAAGCAGATCCTGCGTCTGTTAACGCAATCCTTAAGGAGCTTCTGGGTATTTGATAGCTGTAGACTGATACCGCAAAAAGTAAAGGGGAGATTATTATGGATAAGAGGGTAAGCCGTGTTATATGGGGTATTGTTTTGCTGGTCGTGGGACTGGTGCTTGCGCTTAATGCGCTTAATATCACTAAGATAGACATATTCTTCGACGGCTGGTGGACGTTATTTATCATTGTTCCATGTTTTATAGGAATGCTTACGGATTATGATAAGGCAGGCAATCTTATAGGTCTTCTTATAGGAGTGTTTTTGTTCCTGAGCTGTCAGGATATACTTGATTTCAATCTGATATGGAAGCTTGTCATACCTGCCATTATTATAATAATAGGAATTAAGATGATAATCGGAGGACTGCAGGGCAATAAATACAGTCGTATCATTAAGGAGCTTAAGTCAAGAGGAGTGAATCTGCGTAACGTATATGCAGCATTTTCCTCATCCAATATTAATTATTCCGGAGAGGTGTTTGACGGCGCCGAACTTACCGCGCTTTTTGGAAGCGTAAAGCTTAATCTTATCAACGCGGTTATCGATAAGGATTGTGTGATAAATGCGACGGCTGTATTTGGAGGCATTGACATCATCATTCCTGATAATATCAATGTTAAAGTAAGGTCCACATCAATATTTGGCGGCGTGTCACAGAAAAAACACCGTAACAGTGAAGGAAATGTCCATACCATTTATGTAAATGGTACATGTATGTTTGGAGGAGTTGATATCAAATGACCTCATGGCAGAAAATATTAAAATACGTTGTGATGGCGTTTGCGTGCTTTCTGTGCTTTAGCGTTATAGGAAGTATGTTGGGCGCTCTCGGTATATTTTCATCCTTTTTCGGACTTAAGAATAATGCAGTAGGGCAGATGTCTACTTATCCGATAATGGGCAATATAGCAAGCGTTAGCATAGATACGGGAGCATCGGAGGTTGCCATCAGATGTTCCGATGATTTTAGAATTGAAACCAATAATGAGAATATCGTTATAAAAGAGAATGGCGGTAATCTCAGGATAACCGAAAAGAGCAGCTTTGTATTTGGTATAATGAATAATGCGAATACAAAGGTTAATATATATGTGCCCTATGACAGTATATTTGACAGTTTTGACCTCGATTCGGGAGCGGGTATCGTGGATGTTGAAAAGATTGCTGCTGACAGGATAGAGATGGATCTTGGTGCGGGCGACGTAAGAATAGGGGAGATGACCGCCGGTACAAAGGCAAAGATTGATGGTGGAACAGGCAAGATTACCATCGATAACTGCAGACTTTCCAATGCCGATATGAATATCGGAGTTGGTGAAATGAATCTTACGGGCGAGCTTATCGGCAGAAGTGATGTTGAGATTGGTATAGGCTCCGCAAGAATGAATCTTACCGGTGATAAAGAACAGTATCATATAAATGTGGATAAGGGTATTGGTTCAGTAATCATAGACGGACAGAAGATGTCTGATGATTCAGTGTATGGAAATGGAATCAACAGAATAGACCTTGACGGAGGGATTGGAACCATAAGGGTTGATTTTAAATAATACATCTTGACAATACTGACCTGATAGGTTATTATAATCTACGGCTAAAGGTCATAGGGGAATCATACAGTGGCAGTATCACGGCCTCTTCCCCTGTACATTGATACTCCCGAATGCTGTACACGGCATTTTGGGAGTATTTTTAGATATCAGGAATTGTATGTGGTGAATAATATGGACATAAAGGGCGATATCCTATGCAGGGAAGATATACTGAAGGAGCTAAGGTATAAGGAATACGACCCTGTAGTATATGATGTTACGGATTCGACCAATCTTGTGCTTAAAAGGTGGGTAAAAGGCGGTCGGATTGACAATAAATTAGTTGTCGCAGACCGACAGACTATGGGAAGGGGTAGGCTTGGACGTACTTTTGAGTCTCCGCCAGTCAGTGGCATATATATGTCCCTTCTTATACCGGCAGGAGATGATGAAGGTATTCTTCTTATCACATCCGCTGCGGCAGTGGCGGTATGCAGGGCGATAAAAGAAGTGTGTCATATCGATACATCCATCAAGTGGGTCAATGATATATACCTGAATGACAGAAAAGTATGCGGTATACTTGCTGAAGCAGTAACAGCAGGAGAAGGTGAGATTAACGTCATACTGGGAATCGGAATAAATGTTGCGACAGAATCCTCAATATTTTCTGATACGGTAAGGGATGTGGCCGGAGCATTATATGATACCATGCCCGGTAATATTACAAGAAACAGCCTGATTGCAGCGGTAGTTAATAATTTCATGGATATATACGGACATATAACCGACAGGGAATATCTTGGGGATTATCGCAGGATGTCCATGATATTGGGAAGGGATATAAGATATCTTAAGGAAGATGCATGGCATACCGGAAAGGCTGTTGATATAGACAATGACGGAGGACTTGTTGTAAAGACTAAGGATGATATCATAACACTTAATACGGGTGAGATATCCGTAAGGCTTGAAAAGTAATGATTTGGCAGTTATATTTATCTGAATGCGGGGTGATATTGTGTACGAACTGCTGTGTAAGGAAAATGCAGCCAAAAGAGGACGGCTTACTACCATTCATGGAGTTATAGAGACTCCGGTATTTATGAATGTCGGAACCATAGGCGCTATTAAAGGAGCCGTATCTACAGAAGATCTGCATGATATAGGAACCCAGGTACAGTTATCAAATACCTACCACCTTCATGTCAGACCGGGAGATACGCTTATAAGGGAGCTTGGCGGACTTCATAAATTCATGGTGTGGGACAGACCGATACTTACCGATTCCGGAGGGTTTCAGGTGTTTTCCCTTGCCGGACTTCGTAAGATTAAGGAAGAAGGAGTATATTTTCAGTCGCATATAGATGGCCGAAGAATATTCATGGGGCCGGAAGAAAGTATGCAGATACAGTCTAATCTGGGCTCTACCATAGCTATGGCGTTTGATGAATGCGCACCTTTTCCTTCCACCAGAGAATATATGAGGGAGTCGGTTGCAAGGACCCAGAGATGGCTTGTAAGGTGTAAGAATGAGATGAAAAGGCTTAACGGTCTTTCGGACGCCATTAATCCGCATCAGATGCTCTTTGGAATCAATCAGGGCGGAGTATACGGGGATATAAGAATAGAGCATGCAAAGGAAATGGCTGAGCTTGAGCTTGACGGTTACGCAATAGGCGGACTTGCCGTAGGTGAAAGTCATGAACAGATGTATGATATAATCGAGGACGTGGTACCTCATCTTCCGCAGGATAAGCCCGTATACCTTATGGGAGTAGGAACGCCGGCCAATATACTGAACGCCGTGTGGCGCGGAGTAGATTTTTTTGACTGTGTATATCCGACCAGAAACGGAAGACACGGGCATGCATACACCGATTATGGCAAGATTAATCTTCTTAACGCAAGATTTGAGAAGGATATGAGGCCCATAGAGGAAGGCTGCGACTGTCCTGCGTGCAGGACCTACAGCAGGGCATATATAAGGCATCTGCTTAAAGCAAAGGAGATGCTCGGACTCAGACTTATGGTACTTCATAATCTGTCATTTTATAACAGGCTTATGGCAGAGATAAGAGAAGCAATAGAGAATCACAGATATAAGGAGTATATGGATGCTAAGCTGGCAGGGTTTGAAGCCGGTTTGGAATAGATAATATTATATTACAGGAGGTTGTTATGAGTAATTTTTCAGTATTATTATCAACAGGAACACAGAGTACATCCGGCGGTGGCGGAACAAGCATGATATTTATGATCGTATTATATGCGGTTATTATCGGTGCATTTTATTTCTTTGCCATCCGTCCACAGAAGAAGAAGCAGAAGGCACAGGATGCGATGATTTCATCTATAGAAGTAGGAGACAGCATTCTGACCACCAGTGGTTTCTATGGCGTTATCATAGATATTACGGACGATGTTGTAATCGTGGAATTCGGAAGCAATAAAAACTGCAGAATTCCTATGAAGAAAGACGCCATAGTTGAAGTAGAAAAAGCAGAGAAATAACCGGTTCGGTGTGAAGATTATGGCAAAAAAGAAATTTTACGCTGTAAAGAGAGGTTTTCAGGAAGGTATTTTTCAATCATGGGACGAGTGCAAGAAGTTTGTGGAAGGATATCACGGTGCAGAATTTAAGGGATTTGTAACCAGAGAGGAAGCCTGTGATTATCTTGGCATCCCGCATGACGACGAAGATATACCGGTTGAGGAGGGCGCCATTCAGATATATGTTGACGGCAGTTATGATGCGTCAACCAATATGTTCTCGTATGGAATGGTCGTACTCCGGAATGAAAGCTATTTTTTGTTCTCCGAGAAGATATCGGATGACGAGCTTGCCACCATGCACAATGTTGCGGGTGAGATAAAAGGTGCGGAGGCAGCCATGCGCTACGCAATAGAGCATAACGCAAAAAAACTTATCATATATCATGATTACGAAGGTATAGCCAAATGGTGTACCGGTGAGTGGAAGGCGAATAAAACCGGTACACAGGCATACAGGGATTATTATGATTCCATAAAAGATATAATTCGGATACAATTCATTAAGGTTAAGGGTCATTCCGGTAACAAATATAATGAAATGGCCGATAAGCTTGCTAAGCAAGCCCTAGGTCTTCTTTGAAAGACTCAAGCAGATTGTAAGGTATGGACAGATTACCAAGTCCGCGGCCGATACTTATATCGGGTTTGTTCGTGCCGTGAAAATCAGAACCACCGGTTGCCTTAAGACCATACCTGTGCGCAAGGGAATATGCGAGATCCTCTTCCGTGCGGGTATGGGTTGAATATAAGCATTCAATGCCGTACAGACCGGCTTTCATTAATCTTTCGATAAGGAGGCACAGATCAGGCGTGGAAAGCTTATATTGGAAAGGGTGCGCAAGAACGGGAAGCCCTCCGGCCTTTAATATGAGTTCGATACATTCCTCAGGTGACAGATATTGTCTTAAAACATAGTACGGCGTATCTTCTCCAAGATATTTTTTGAATGCCTCCGCCTTATCTTTAACATATCCGTTATCAACCAGATAATTAGCAAAATGAGCTCTTGTAAGGACCTTGTCGGGGTCTCCGTTATAGAGCTTATCCACAGTTATGTCTATTCCGGCCTCGTTGAGATTACGGGCCATTTTTTCATTGCGCCATATGCGCTCGTCCACCATGAATTTGGTGGCCTTCTTAAGTTCCCTGCATTCAGGGTCAATATAATATCCAAGTATGTGAATATCGCCGTTTCCAAATCCGGCAGATAACTCTATGCCGGGAATAATTTCAATTGGAAGCGAAAGTGACATCACCTCGTCAATTCCACCGGTTGTATCATGGTCAGTAAGAGCAAATGCCCTAAGTCCTGCCTTAATAGCCAGATGCGCAACCTCGGTTGGTCTAAATGTTCCGTCTGAAGCCGTAGAGTGTACATGCATGTCAATCGTATCCATAATATCCCCCTGTAATCTGTATAATACATTATCTGCCGATATCGTTAAGCGCATATCGTCGTAAAGTCAAGTATATCATAAATATATCCAAAGTGAAATATATTATAATAAAGATTCCTGGGCAGGTGATAAGTATGAAAAAAAATATTGGAGGTATCATAGGATACATAATAAGGCTCTTACTTGTGGGATACATAATCTCAGGCGTTATCCTTCTTGTGCTTGCGCTTATGATGTGGAAGGGCAATCCGGCGGCCGGAATAATAAGCGGCGGACTTTTATTTGCATATCTTATTTCATGTTTTACCGGCGGACTTTTGCTTGGTAAGAAGATGGGCGTGAGAAAGTATCTGTGGGGGTTGTTATTCGGGCTTTTATATTTCGCTGTTATATTTGCCGTATCCATGATTGTAAGAAATATAACCGGAAGCGTAAGCGATAATATAGTTACGGTCATGCTTCTGTGTATTGCGGGCGGAATGCTTGGAGGGATGCTTGGATAAAGAAAAAAATGGGTTGCTATCCATATTTAAGTGTGGTATACTTCAAAAAAACATATTATTGATATCAGGGAGCGGATTACCATGAAACATATTAAGACACTTAATTCAAGAAGCTATAAGGAGAGCATGAAGAAGGGTGGATGCGGTGAGTGCCAGACTTCATGTCAGTCGGCATGCAAGACTTCATGTACGGTTGGTAACCAGACATGCGAGCATAAAAAATAAGAGTTTTGCATTTGTGGATTTTAACGAATAGCGTCAGAGAGCTGAATTGGTAAAACCCTGTGCAGGGGTTGCTGATGAGCTCTCTTTTAGTTGTAAAGGGATATGGACAATGATACATAAATTTAAGAATAACGGATATAATATTGTGCTTGACGTTAACAGCGGAAGCGTTCATGTGGTGGATGATATTGCATATGATGCGATATCTTTATACGAGGAAGACCCGGACAGCGTAAGAATTGGGATTATGAGGCTTTATCCTAATGTTACGGATTATGAGGTGGACGAGCTTATAGATGATATAAAGTCTCTTATAGAAGCCGGTGAACTTTTCTCGGAAGACGTATATGAGAATTATATCGACGATATTGGCAAAAGGGAGACTGTTGTGAAGGCGCTGTGTCTCCATATTGCGCATGACTGTAACCTTTCATGCAGGTACTGCTTTGCAGGCAAGGGTGAATACAATGGCGAAAGCGCTCTTATGAGCTTTGAAACGGGCAGGAAGGCGCTTGATTTTCTTGTGGATAATTCGGGAAAC
Source organism: uncultured Eubacteriales bacterium (assembly GCA_949292725.1). Taxonomy (GTDB): domain Bacteria; phylum Bacillota; class Clostridia; order Lachnospirales; family Lachnospiraceae; genus V9D3004. The sequence continues at coordinate 10,781 of CASFAQ010000038.1, forward strand.
AGACGTAATCTTGAGGTGGATTTTTTTGGCGGCGAGCCTCTTATGAACTTTGAGGTTGTAAAGCAGATTGTTGCTTACGGAAGAAGTCTGGAAGAGAAATACGACAAAAAATTCCGCTTTACGCTTACTACTAATGGTGTACTTCTTAATGATGATGTGATAGAATTTGCCGGTAAGGAGATGTCCAATCTTGTACTTTCCATAGACGGAAGGAAGGATATTCATGATTATATGCGCCCGTTTAGAAACGGTGCGGGAAGTTATGAGCTTATACTTCCCAGATTTAAGAAGGCGGCAGAGGCAAGGAATCAGACAGATTATTATGCAAGGGGAACTTTTACGCATTTTAATACAGACTTCGATAAGGATGTACTGGAACTTGCCAATCAGGGCTTTAAACAGATAAGCGTGGAGCCGGTGGTTGCGGAGCCGCACGAGGAATATGCGATAAAGGATGAGGACATAGAAGATATATGTAAGGCATATGACAGGCTTGCGGCAGAGATGCTTGAGAGAGAGAAGGAAGGACGTGGCTTTAATTTCTTCCATTTTATGATAGATCTTACGGGAGGTCCGTGTGTTGCAAAAAGGCTGTCAGGCTGTGGCGCGGGAACGGAGTATCTTGCCGTTACCCCGTGGGGAGATTTGTATCCGTGTCATCAGTTCGTGGGCAATGAAGATTTTCTGCTTGGTAACATATACGATGGGATAAAGAGAAATGATATATGCAGCACATTTAAAAAGTGCAATGTATATTCGAAACCTGACTGTAAGGATTGTTTTGCAAAGTTTTTCTGTAGCGGAGGCTGTGCGGCCAATGCATATAATTTTGAAGGCGATATAAGAAAGTCCTATAAGACGGGTTGTATATTAGAGAGAAAAAGAGTGGAATGTGCGCTTATGTTACAGGCTGCACGAGATGATTATTAATGGATTATATGGTAATAATTTAATTAAACGAAAGGAGATATTAAGATGGGTAGCGATATTGGAATTGATCTTGGAACGGCAAGCGTGCTTGTATATATTACGGGCAAGGGTGTTGTACTCAGGGAACCGTCGGTAGTTGCATTTGACAGGGATACCGGTAAGATAAAAGAGATTGGTGAAGAAGCAAGGCTTATGCTCGGAAGAACACCCGGCAATATAGTAGCCATAAGACCGCTCAGACAGGGCGTTATATCTGATTATACTATAACTGAGAAAATGCTTGTTTATTTTATACAGAAGGCAGTTGGCAAGAAACATCTAAGAAAGCCTAAGATAAGTATCTGTGTGCCGAGCGGAGCTACGGAGGTAGAGAAGAATGCGGTGGAGCAGGCGGCTTATCAGGCAGGCGCAAGAGACGTTATGATCATAGAGGAGCCTATTGCCGCAGCAATAGGCGCAGGCATAGATATCTCAAGACCATGCGGTAATATGATAGTTGATATCGGAGGAGGAACCACGGATATTGCTGTTATATCCCTTGGAGGTACTGTTGTGAGCTCATCAATAAAGATTGCCGGTGATGATTTTGACGAGGCAATCGTAAGATATATGAGAAAGCAGCATAACCTGCTTATAGGAGAGAGAACTGCCGAAGATATTAAGATTAATATAGGTTCTGCATTCAAGCGTTCAACACAGGAGACGCTGGATGTGAGGGGAAGGAATCTGGTAACCGGACTTCCTAAGACGATTACCGTTACATCCGATGAGACTGAAGAAGCGTTAAAGGACGCTACCTCACAGATAGTTGACGCAGTACACAGCGTTCTTGAGAGAACTCCTCCGGAGCTTGCGGCAGATATAGCTGACAGAGGAATTGTACTTACCGGTGGAGGAAGTCTTTTGTACGGACTTGAAGAACTTATAGAGTCCAGAACCGGTATAACAACGATGACAGCTGAGGATCCTATGACTGCGGTTGCGATAGGAACGGGCAAATTCGTTGACTTTATGGCAGGAAAAAGAGATGAATTATAAGGTTGTCTGCAAGGGTTATATTGAGAAAATACGGTATAGGAACGAGGTAAACGGCTATACCGTATTTGACATTTCATGTCAGGATGACAATGACGATATAACCTGCGTGGGCAATTTCCCTTTTATAAATGAGGGAGAGCATGTGAAGCTGGGCGGGGAGTATGTTGACCATGCAACCTATGGACTTCAGCTGTCTGTAAAAAGTATGGAGGTAATAAAGGACGATGATGAGATATCGATAGTAAGATATCTTGGTTCGGGAGCCATTAAAGGCGTAGGACCGGTAATGGCAAAGCGTATCGTGGATAAGTTTGGGGCAGATACCCTAAGAATCATGCAGGATGAGCCGGAAAGGCTTGCGGAGATAAAGGGTATCAGCATGAGAAAGGCTGAGGAGATATATTTACAGTATTATGAAAAAAAAGAACTTCGCGATGCGGTAATCTTCATGCAGCAGTACAATATATCCAACCGCCTTGCCGTAAAGATATATAACGAATACAAGGACGAAGTATACAACATAATCCGTACCAATCCATACAGGCTTGCATCGGATATAAAGGGAGTTGGCTTCAGGATTGCTGATGAAATCGGAAGAAGCGTCGGAATAGACCCCAACTCTGAATTCAGAAAAAAATGTGCCGTAACATATATTCTCAATCAGGCAGGAGCTAACGGACATACATATCTTCCTGAGGAAGAACTTATAAGAAACGTTATGGAGCTTCTTATGATCAATTGCGATGATATAATGAAGCTTCTTTCGGACATGTCAGCTGCGGGTGGGATAATATGTGTCACCGAGGAAAATGAAAAGAGATATTATCCCCCATATATGTATTATATGGAGCTTAATTGTGCAAGAATGCTTCTTGATCTGAACTGCATATTCAGAATATCCGATACCGAAATCGAATCCAGAATAAAAAGAATAGAAAAGAATAAAAATATCAGACTTGCAGACATGCAGAGGATGGCAGTCAGAGAGGCCACAAAAAGCGGCGTACTTGTAATCACTGGTGGACCGGGTACTGGTAAAACAACTACTATTGACGCCATTATAAGCGCATATGAAGCGTTTGGATTTGACATTCTTCTTGCAGCGCCAACCGGAAGAGCGGCAAGAAGAATGTCTGAGACGACGGGGTATGAAGCACAGACGATACACAGACTCCTCGAAATAAACGGCAGCATGGATGATGACGAGGACTCCGTAAGATTTGAAAGAAATGAATCATATCCTCTTGAGGCAGATGCAGTAATCATTGATGAGATGTCGATGGTAGATCTGCCGCTGTTTAACGCACTTCTTAAGGCAGTTGTTACCGGCACAAGACTTATCATGGTGGGTGACGCCAATCAGCTTCCGTCAGTTGGTCCCGGTAATGTATTAAAGGATATTATCGATTCAGGATGCTTTAATGTGGTAAGCTTAAATGAAATATTCAGACAGGCCCGCGGTAGCGATATAGTCATGAACGCCCACAGGATAAACGCCGGAGAGGAAATTGCAATTGATAATAAAAGCAGGGATTTCTTTATGTTAAGGCGCGATGATCCAAAGGTCATCATAAGCGTGATACTTCAGCTGATGATGAAGAATCTTCCACCGTACGTCGGTTCCGGAATTACGGACATACAGGTTCTGTGCCCGATGAAAAAGGGCGAGCTTGGCGTTGATAATCTTAATATCGTACTTCAAAAATATATCAACCCTGCATCGGATGACAAGGCGGAGGCTGAGTACGGAGACAGGATATTCCGCGAGGGCGATAAAGTAATGCAGATAAAAAATAATTATCAGCTGACATGGGAAAGAAGAGGATATCACGGAGTAGTTGTAGAAGAGGGGTGTGGAATATTTAACGGTGACTGTGGTATTATAAGATTCATTAATACAGTTACCAACGAGATTACCGTGGAATATGAGGACAATAAATACGTTGTATATCCGCATTCAATATTTGATGAGCTGGAGCTTGCCTATGCGATAACTGTGCACAAATCCCAAGGAAGCGAATATCCGGCAGTTATACTCCCGATTCTTTACGGAACCTCTCTTTTATTGCACAGAAATCTTTTATATACCGCCGTAACGAGGGCAAAAAAATGCGTTACGATAGTGGGACTTCCGGAAACGGTTAACAGAATGATACATAACGAAAGACAGCAGAAAAGATATTCTGCGTTAAAAAAAAGGCTGCGAGACCTCAAACAGAACGGAGGGATACATAATAAAGAACTTGATTCTGACAGCACTCTTTCCTCCCAAATGCCCTGTGTGTGGGAGGATTACAGAAGATTATGAAGATAAGGTGTGCGCCGGATGCATACCAAAACTTCCCGTTATCACAGAAAGCAGGTGCATGCACTGTAGTAAGCAGACGGAGGATGACGCCATTTTATGCACCGACTGCAGTAATAAAAAATATACATATATTCAGGGGTATGCACTGTGGCACTATAATAAGAGCTCAAAAAAGATGATGATGGGTTTAAAATATTACGGAAGACGTGATTATGTGGATTTTATCGCGGCGGAGATTGTATATCACGCAAGGTTCAGAATAAGATCCTGGAATCCTGACGGCATAATCCCGGTACCGCTTCACAGTTCAAAATACAAAAAAAGGGGTTTTAATCAGGCAGAGATACTTGCAAGAAAGATAAGTTGCCTGTGCGAAATTACGTTTATGGGCGACGTGCTTCTCAGAACAAAAAAAACGAGACCCCAGAAGAATCTGAATGACAGGGAACGGAAAATGAATCTATTTAATGCGTTCTCACTAAATTATGATAATCTAAAAAAATACGGCAATCTAAGACGTATAATCATAGTGGATGATATATATACAACCGGAAGCACAATAGATGCGTGTGCACGAATACTAAAGGAAGCCGGCATAGAATCATATTTTCTTACCGCATGTATAGGGGATGGATTCTAATCCCTGATTCTTATACCGTCATCCCCGATAGTAATATTTCCGTTTTTATACAAACGTCCTATGGCGCGCTTGAAACCGGATTTGCTCATGCCAAATTCGCGCTTTATGCTATCCGGGGTGGATTTGTCATGGAATGGAAGGAATCCGCCGTAACGTATCAGATGCTCCATTATGACTTCGCAGTCCGTATCCATTTGCTCGTATGATTTTTTTCTGAGGCTTAAAGTAAGACGACCGTCAGGTCTTACGGCTTTAACACGCGCATTTATCTGCTCTCCTATATATACGTCCCTGACCAGTTCATTCTTGGGAATCAGCGCCGAATACAAATCATCTACCGCTGCAAATGCACCAAAATTATCGGAAAGCTCGTATATTGTTCCGGATACCATATCTCCTTCTGCGTATTCCGAATCGGAGCAAAGAAGCTCGTAAAGATGCATCGTTGCGCATAGTCTCTCGCTTTTATCAATATACAGGCTTACAAGAATATTATCCCCTTTTTTCACACGGTAGGTCTGCTCCTTGAACGGAAGAAAAAGGTCTTTTATAAGACCCCAGTCCAGAAATGCACCTATATCGGTCGTCTGTACAACCGTAAGTCGTGCAAATCTGCCTAAGGTTATATGCGGTTTCAGGGTCGTTGCGACAGTCCTGTCCTCCGAATCCTTGTATATAAATACCGTGATAAGATCACTAACCATAAGGTCATTTGGCATCTCGCGCTTTGGAAGGAGCACAAGTTCTTTTGCTTCCTTTTCCTTACGCATGGTATCGGGAAGGGAAAGGTACATTCCCATGGGAACTTCTTTCACGGCTTCAAGTTTTTGGTATTCGCCAAGTTTAAAAATACTCTTCATATATGGTATACGGCTCCTTTTGTTGAGATGTTTCATACAGATATATCTTATCGCAGTAATCGTTAAAAAGCAATAAAAGAAGTATAAACTGGGTATCTGATGTTGACAAGCAGTTATTACGGCGTTATACTATCAAAGTAGACTAAATGTTAACAAATTTGACGAGAGGAGAGGCTAATGGTTAGAAAAATAGTTACAGTTATTAGTATGTGTACTGTTTTTTCACTTGTAAGCAGCATTAGCGCTACTGACGCATCATCTTTACATAATGGTTCAGATATGGCAGGAATGGTGGCGATGCTCGATGAATTTTATGAATCACAGCATGAACATGATACGGTAACCAATCCGGAGGCGGTAGAACCGGTTGCTGTTTCGGGAGCTGCTGAGATGATAGATAATGTAGTATCGATGACGCAGGAGGAGTATACTGAGGAGACGACGGATATGGCGCAGAGTACGGATATCCAGACGGATGCGGTACAGCCTGACACCGTACAACCTGATGCAGCACAGTCTGCGGAGGCAACCTTAGAAGCCGTACAGGCGCAGCAGGTATCTCAGGATGCAGCACAGCCTGAGGTTACGCCGGAACCTGTTTCAGAATATGCCAATACCGGTATTTCCATAGCTCATGAGTATGTTCATGTAAGAAAGAAGCCAAGTACTGAAAGTAAGATATTGGGAAAGCTTTACAGGGGAAGCGCCGCAAAGATAATTAATACTGTTGGCGACTGGGTAGAGATTAAGTCGGGTAATGTAACCGGTTATATCAAGTCCGAGTATCTTGCAATTGGATTCAGTGCAGAGAATCTCATCGACCGGTACGGAACCAAACTTGCAAAGGTTAATGTTACGACTCTTAAGGTAAGAGAGGAGAGGAGCACTGACAGTGTTGTTCTTACGCTCGTGCCTGAGGGAGAAGAATTCGAAGTTATAAAAGAATATGGAGAATGGGTTAAGATTCTCGTTGATGATACGACAAGGGGATATGTATCCAAGGAATATGTCAATATTAGAGTTAAGTTCAAGCATGCCATATCCATAAAGGAAGAGAGAGAAAAGATAAGGCTTCAGAGGGAGCGTGAGGAAGCCATAAGGCGTGCCGAAGAGGAAAGACAGAGACAGATTGAGGAAGAACAGAGACGTCAGGCTGCGCAGAGAGCGGCAGCACAGAGCAGCCCAAGTTCAGGTTCCAGAAGTTCAAGCTCCAGCAGTTCAAGCACAAAGAGCTCCAGCAGCTCAAGTTCAAAGAGTTCGAGTTCAAGCAGTTCATCATATAAGAGCTCGTCTTCAAAAGGAACTGCAAGTTCTGTTGCATCATATGCACAGAATTTTGTGGGCAACCCTTATGTATATGGTGGTACAAGCCTTACAAATGGTGCGGACTGTTCGGGATTTGTCCAGTCAGTATATTCCAAATACGGAGTTTCTCTCCCGAGAACATCTTCTTCACAGGCTAATTCGGGAAGCAGTGTAAGTCTTAGCGAAGTGCAGGCCGGAGATCTTATATTCTACGCTTCTAACGGCAGCATCAATCATGTTGCCATGTACATAGGCGGAGGAAAGGTTGTACACGCAAGTAACAGGGTGGACGGAATTAAGATATCCAATATGAATTATCGTACGCCTTGTAAGGCCAGAAGAGTTGCCAACTGACATTCGGAAGACTAAAGATATATAATGATACATTAGATACAAAAGTAACCTGATGCGGTGTCTGCCGTATCAGGTTACTTTTGTCATATAAGCCTTTATTTGAGACAAAATAAAGCACCTGTACAGGTTGCATATTTGCTTGTATTATGTTATCATTTATTATGTATTTTTAATACTATTTTATGAGGAGGATAATAATGAAAAGGAAAACGAAATGTATTGGAGCGGCTGTGCTCTCTCTGGCAATGGTTGTTTCTATGATTCCGGGAAATGTGTCGAGTGCAGACGGTGCAGACGGATACACCTATATACAGGATTATACACTGGGCTGGACATCCCAGATAGCTGTATATGAAGGCGGAACATCAAGTAAGACCGTTTCAGAGGCCGGGATACCGGTATATGACGGACAGGATGACGACCCGTTTGAGGCACAGACGGATCAGGCATGGGATGAGCCTAATCTTAAACTTTCACAGCCGGTGCAGTATACAACAAGTGACGGAGAAGTGCATGATGTTGAGAGTATGCTTACCAATTTT
>CASFAQ010000039.1 GCA_949292725.1 uncultured Eubacteriales bacterium
CGAGGCGGGAAGAAAGGATGCTCCCGGAAGACCGATACTGTTTGCCACTACCGAAGAATTTCTAAGAAACTTTGGAATTGAGTCGACAAATGAGCTTCCGCAGCTTGATTCCGAAGTATATGAAGAGCTGAAAAAAGAGGCATATGAGGAAGTTGACGGAATGGAGCAGCTTAGGCTTGACATTTGAGATTATGATGCTATAATGTATGTGGATTTGTTAGTATAATATTGATACGATACAGTGGAAATTAGCTGCAAAGACGCAGTGAATTTCCACTTTAGTATACCCAAAAATACCCTAAGGAGGCGTTTTTATGCAACAAACTGAGGAAGTAAAGCAAGTAAAACGCGGATTGTACGATCCGGTCTTTGAGCATGATAACTGTGGAATAGGCGCCGTTGTCAATATCAAAGGAAAGAAAACTCATGACACTGTCAAAAGAGCACTTGACATTGTATGTAACCTTGAACACCGCGCAGGAAAAGATGGCGAGGGGAAAACCGGCGACGGAGTAGGTATCATGCTTCAGATAGGACATGAGTTTTTTAAAAAGGAAGTTAAAAAGCTGGGGATAGAGCTTGATGGAGAAAGAGACTACGGAATCGGAATGTTCTTCTTCCCGCAGGATGAGCTTGTCAGGCGTCAGGCGATGAAGATGTTTGAAACAATCGTGGACAAGGAAGAAATGGAATTTTTGGGTTGGAGAGAAGTACCGATCCATCCTGATATTCTTGGAAATAAAGCTCTTGAATGCATGCCCCACATTATGCAGGGCTTTGTAAAAAGACCTAAGAAGGTTAATAAAGGTCTTGATTTTGATCGTAAGCTATATATAGCAAGAAGAGTTTTTGAACAAAGTAATGAAGATACATACGTGGTATCTTTATCAAGCAGGACTATTGTATACAAGGGGATGTTCCTTGTGTCCCAGCTTGAGTCGTTCTTTTTGGATCTTCAGAATCCATTATACAAATCAGCAATAGCAATCGTACACTCAAGATTCAGTACCAATACTAATCCAAGCTGGCTTCGTGCCCATCCTAACAGACTGATCGTTCATAACGGTGAGATTAACACAATACGCGGTAATGTCGATAAGATGCTTGCTCGTGAGGAGAATATGGAATCGGAGTATCTTAGGGGTCAGCTTCATAAGGTGCTTCCGGTGGTCAATGCCGAGGGTTCGGATTCGGCGATGCTTGATAATACTTTGGAGTTCCTTGTTATGAATGGCATGGATCTGCCTCTTGCCGTCATGATAACCATTCCTGAACCTTGGATGAATGACAAGGGAATTCATCCTGCGAAGAAGGATTTTTATCAGTATTATGCAACCATGATGGAACCGTGGGACGGACCTGCTTCCATACTTTTCAGTGATGGTGACCTTATGGGCGCTGTGCTTGACAGAAACGGACTCAGACCGTCAAGGTATTATGTGACCTCGGATGATGAACTCATTCTTTCATCAGAGGTTGGAGTTATTGACATTCCTGAGGAGAAGATAGTTAAGAAGGACAGACTTCGTCCGGGCAAGATGCTCCTTGTGGACACTGTTTTAGGATGCATAAGAGATGATGACGAGATTAAGATGAAGTACTCCACAAGACAGCCGTATGGCGAGTGGCTTGACAGTAATCTTGTTATGTTAAAGGATCTTCATATACCTAACCACAGGGTTGAAACATATGATAAGGAGCAGCGTACGCAGCTGCAGAAGGCATTTGGGTATACTTATGAAGAGCTTAAGAATACGATACTTCCAATGGCCAGAAACGGTTCTGAGCCTATCGGTTCAATGGGTATAGACAGACCTCTTAATGTGCTTGACAAGCAGCCTAATAATCTGTTCGGATATTTTAAACAGCTTTTTGCACAGGTTACCAATCCTCCTATAGACGCCATAAGGGAGAAGATTATAACCGCAACATCCGTATATATCGGAAAAGATGGTAATCTGTTAGAGGAAAAGGAAAGTAATTGTAATGTTCTTAGGGTCAATAATCCTATCCTTACAAATACTGACCTTCTTAAGATAAAATATATGAAAAAAGACGGCTTTAAAGTAGCTGTTATACCTATCATCTACTATAAGAATACGTCCATTGAAAAGGCAATCGACAGAATATACCTTGAGGCTGACAGGGCTTATAAGGACGGAGTTAATATAATCATTCTGTCTGACAGGGGAGTGGATGAAAATCACGTGGCAATACCTTCCCTGCTTGCGGTTGCGGCCATGCAGCAGCATCTTGTAAAGACAAAGAAGCGTACGTCGGTGGCCATGATACTTGAAAGCGCCGAGCCAAGGTCGGTACATCATTTTGCAGCCATACTCGGTTACGGAGCATGTGCGGTCAATCCTTACCTTGCACAAGAGTCCATAAGAGAACTTATAGACGATAATCTTCTCGATAAGGACTATTATGCCGCAGTAGATGATTATAATCTCGCAATTCTTGACGGAATTGTAAAAATCGCATCCAAAATGGGTATTTCGACGATCCAGTCATATCAGGGTTCAAAAATATTTGAGGCTATAGGACTTTCGCAGAGTCTTATAGATAAATTCTTTACGCATACTGTAAGCAGAGTGGGCGGAATCGATATAATTGATATACAGAATCAGGTTGAGATGCTTCATACCAAGGCATTTGACCCACTCGGACTTAAAACTGACAATTCACTCGACAGTATAGGACTCCACAGGGTCAGAAGCGGCAAGGAGGAGCATCTTTATAATCCTCAGACCATCCATACCCTTCAGATGGCAACAAGAAAGGGCGATTATGAGTTGTTCAAACAGTATTCGGATCTTATAACAGCTGAGGATAAGCATGTGCACCTTAGAAGTATGTTTGATTTCAAATGGGCTGATAAGCCGGTTCCTCTTGACGAGGTCGAGAGTGTTGATGAAATTGTAAAAAGATTCAAGACCGGAGCCATGTCCTACGGTTCCATATCGGAAGAGGCGCATGAATGTCTTGCCGTTGCAATGAACAGGCTCCATGGCAAATCAAACAGCGGCGAGGGTGGTGAAAGCCTTGAAAGACTTGAGACAGCCGGTAGCGAATATGACAGATGTTCAGCAATCAAACAGGTGGCTTCGGGAAGATTTGGAGTAACGTCCAAGTATCTTGTCAGCGCCAAGGAAATACAGATTAAGATGGCACAGGGTGCAAAACCGGGTGAAGGTGGTCATCTGCCGGGAGGAAAGGTGTATCCATGGATAGCTAAAACCAGACACTCAACTCCGGGAGTAAGTCTTATATCACCACCACCGCACCATGACATATATTCCATTGAAGACCTTGCACAGCTTATATATGACCTTAAGAATGCCAACAGGGATGCAAGAATATCCGTAAAACTTGTGTCCGAGGCAGGAGTGGGAACTGTTGCGGCAGGTGTTGCCAAAGCAGGAGCGCGTGTAATACTTATATCCGGTTACGATGGAGGAACCGGTGCGGCGCCAAGAAGTTCTATCTGCAATGCCGGACTTCCATGGGAGCTTGGTCTGTGCGAGACGCAGCAGACTCTTATAATGAACGGTCTTCGTTCAAGAGTTGTTATTGAGACGGACGGTAAGCTTATGACCGGAAGAGATGTCCTTGTTGCAGCACTTCTTGGAGCGGAAGAATACGGATTTGCAACTGCGCCGCTTGTTACAATGGGATGCGTTATGATGAGGGTATGTAATCTTGACACATGTCCTGTTGGCATTGCAACGCAGAATCCGGAGCTTAGAAAGAGGTTTACCGGTAAACCTGAATATGTCGAGAACTTTATGAGATTTATCGCAATGGAATTAAGAGAGTATATGTCTAAGCTTGGAATCAGAACCGTAAACGAGCTTGTAGGACGTACGGATCTTATAAAGCTTAAGGATGATACGACTCTTAACAGCATTAACGGAAAGCATGGCCAGCTTGATTTGTCGAATATACTGTGCGATGATTTTGCAAATGAGGAAGAAAAGATATCTTCGCCTGATAATATATATGACTTTAAGCTTGAGCAGACAAAGGATATGAAAATCCTTATGAAGAAGTTTAAAAAGGCGTTTGATAAAGGAGAGTGCGCCGAGGTCAGTGTGGATGTGACCAATATAGACAGAACCTTCGGTACTATATTTGGCGCAGAAATCACCAAGAAATACGGTGATTCCCTGGATGATGACACATATACGGTAAACGCTACGGGTTCAGGCGGACAAAGTTTTGGAGCATTTATACCTAAGGGAATGACCATAAAGCTCTGCGGAGACAGTAATGATTACTTTGGAAAAGGCCTCTCGGGCGGCAAGCTTATCGTGTACAAATCCCCTAAGAGCAGCTTTAAGGCCGAGGAAAATATCATAATCGGTAATGTTGCTTTGTACGGCGCTACCAGCGGAAGGGCATTCATAAACGGTATCGCAGGTGAGAGATTCTGCGTGCGTAACTCGGGAGCATATGCCGTAGTTGAGGGAATAGGTGATCATGGTTGTGAATATATGACAGGTGGTCGTGTAGTAATCCTTGGGCGCACCGGAAAGAATTTTGCCGCAGGTATGAGCGGAGGAATCGCATATGTGCTCGATGAGGACAGAAATCTTTACCTTAAGCTTAACAAGGAACTGGTATCGATGGAACCTGTAACAGACAAATACGACGTTCTTGAGCTTAAGAGCCTGATAGAAGAGCATGTTAATGCCACCAATTCGGAAAGAGGAAGAGATATACTTGATAATTTCTCAACCTATCTTCCTGAATTCAAGAAAATAATACCTCATGACTATCATACAATGCTTCAGACAATTGCAATGATGGAGGAAAGAGGACTAAGTAACGAACAGTCACAGATAGAAGCATTCTATGAGAACAAGAGAAGAAAAGAGAACAGGTAAAGAAAGCGAGGAATTATTATGGGTAAACCAACAGGTTTTTTGGACTACAACAGGGTTAATAATGTTGCTACGGCACCGGCAAAACGTATTAAAGATTTTGATGAGTTCCACATTCCTCTTTCAGATGAAGAAAGACGTATACAGGGAGCAAGATGTATGGACTGCGGTGTTCCGTTCTGCCAGTCCGGAATGATGATTAACGGAATGGTTTCAGGCTGCCCGCTCAATAATCTTATTCCGGAATGGAACGATCTGCTTTATACTGGCAATACGGACCAGGCGCTTGAAAGACTTTTAAAGACAAATAATTTTCCTGAGTTTACATCAAGGGTTTGTCCTGCGCCGTGTGAAGCCGCATGTACATGCGGACTCAACGATTCTCCGGTTACGATTAAGGAGAATGAGAACGGAATTATAGAGTATGGATTTGAAAAAGGTCTTATAAAAGCCAATCCGCCCAAGGTGCGTACAGGAAAAAACGTAGCCATAATAGGTTCGGGCGCATCGGGTCTTGCATGCGCCGACCAGCTTAATAAAAGAGGTCACAGGGTTACGGTGTTTGAGCGTGAAAACAGACCCGGGGGACTTCTGATGTACGGAATTCCAAATATGAAGCTTGAGAAGGACATAATCAAAAGACGAATCGATATAATGGAAGAAGAGGGCGTTATATTTAAGCTTGGCGTAAATGTTGGAAAGGATATAAAGGCATCACAGCTCAAAAAAGAATTTGATTGTGTGGTATTATGCTGCGGGGCTTCCAATCCGAGAGATATTAAGGCTCCGGGCAGAGAAGCGTCGGGAATATATTTTGCAGTGGATTATCTTACAAGAGTTACAAAGAATTTACTGGACACATCATATAAAGATTATTATAATGCTAAAGGAAAGAATGTTGTCGTAATAGGCGGAGGCGACACGGGTAACGACTGCGTAGGCACGGCTATACGACAGGGTTGCAGGTCCGTAACACAGCTTGAGATGATGCCTAAGGCGCCTACAGAGCGCACTGAGGATAATCCATGGCCGGAATGGCCTAGGGTGTGCAAAACCGATTACGGTCAGGAAGAGGCCATTGCGGTGTTTGGTCACGACCCGAGAATATATGAGACCACGGTAAAAGAGTTCATAGCAGATGAAAAGGGTCAGTTAAAGGCTGTCATGACCGTGATGCTTGATAAGAATCACAAGGAGATTCCCGGCAGCGAAAAAGAGATTCCTGCGGATATCGTACTTATCGCAGCGGGATTTTTGGGCTCGCAGGAATATGTATATAAGGATTTTAAGGTTGATGTTACGGAAAGGACCAATGTTAAGACTGATGCCGGAAGCTTCAAGACAAGTCAGGACGGCGTGTTTACGGCAGGTGATATGCACAGGGGTCAGTCGCTTATTGTATGGGCAATAAGAGAAGGCAGGGATGCCGCAAGACAGGTTGATAATTATCTTATGGGATATACTAATCTGTAACGGATATATTATGCAGAAGGGAGATTACAATGGGAAAATACACAAAACAGGATATATTTACTCTGGTTTCTGAGGAAGATGTTGAGTTTATAAGGCTTCAGTTCGTTGATATATACGGAATATTAAAGAATGTTGCCGTAACAGCAAGCCAGCTTAAGAGAGTACTTGATAATGAGCTGACGTTTGACTGCGGGGCAATAGAGGGATTTGAAAATAATAACCTCTCAAAACTTGTATTTGCACCGGATATCGATACATTTGCAATCTTTCCATGGAGACCTCAGAGCGACAGGGTCGGAAGATTTATATGTGATGTAAAGAATGTGGACGGAACGCCGTTTGTCAATGATTCAAGATATATTCTGAAAAAGGTCTTGAAAGATGCCGCTAAAGAGGGGTATTATTTCAACGTGGGTCCTGAGTGCGAGTTTTTCCTGTTTGATCTTGACGAGCAGGGCAACCCTACTACCAATACAAGGGAAAAAGGCTCATATTTTGACGTAGGACCGGTGGATAAGGGCGAGAATGCAAGAAGAGATATGGTGCTTTCATTATCTGATATGGGTTTTGAGATTGAAACCTCGTATCATTCAGATGAATGTGCGCAGCATCAGATTGATTTCAAATATGATTCTCCGCTTCATACTGCGGATAATATCCTTACGTTTAAACTTGCAGTTCATACTGTTGCAAGAATGCATGGTCTTCATGCAACGTTTATGCCAAAACCGAGAGCTGAGCTTAACGGTTCCGGAATGTATATCCATATAACGGTATATAAGGACGGAAGCAATATATTTGCGGGGGATGACGATGGCAAATGCAGTAAGGAAGGCTACTCGTTCATGGCGGGTCTGCTTGCTCATCTTCCGGGAATGATGCTTATCAATAATACTGTTGTAAATTCATATAAAAGATTGTATGGTCTTTTTGACAAAATGATTGCATATGACTGTACCGAGGGTGAGAGATATGCACTTTTACAGATGACCGACATAGGAAGGATGGGCGCCGGCATTGTGCTTAGAAGTCCTGATGCGGCATGTAATCCGTATCTTATGCTTGCATGCGTTCTTTCGGCAGGAATTGACGGAATCAAGAACAATATGGAACTTGTCAATGATGATGAATATATAAGAAGACTTCCGCGTACAATGGAAGAGGCTATTAAGGCATTTAAGGCAGATGATTTTATACAGAATGTTTTGGGTAATTGCCTGTCTGAAAAGATAATAAGCCAGAAGAACAAGGAGTGGAAGGAATATTGCAGACAGGTTTCTTCATGGGAGATAGACCGGTATCTGGACAGAATATAATCTCACATCATACAGAGGAGGGTAATGCTTGCTAAGTATAATTGTTGCATTTCCTAAAATTGATGATGCAGGCAGAATACGTAATATACTGGTCAAAAACGGATATGAGGTGGCGCTAAGCTGTAACAATGCGGCCCAGGTTATTAATCTGGCAAATAAGCTGGAGGGCGGCATTGTTATATGCGGCTACAGGCTTCGCGACATGCCGTATATTGATCTGTACCATAGCCTGCCCAGTGGTTTTTCAATGATGCTTTTAGCCTCACCCGACAGACTTATCGAGTGCTATGAGGAAGATATATTAAAGGTTTCAATGCCTCTTAAGATCAATGAATTCATGAGAGCTATGGAATCCGTCACATATATCTACAGAAAAAAACGCAAGAAAATCAACAGGCCTAAGATAAGGACTGACGAAGAAATAAGGGTTATCAATGAGGCAAAGAAGCTTTTGATGGACAATAATAATATGAGTGAAGAAGAAGCTCACAGGTATATTCAGAAGATCAGTATGGACAGCGGAAATTCGATGAACGAAACTGCCGAAATGATAATAATGCTTAACAGCTGATATACAGGAGGTTTAGAGATGAAGGGTTATCTGATCCTTGAGAATGGAATGGTTTTTGAAGGGAACAGCTTTGGAGCTGAAAAAGAAGTAATAAGCGAGATAGTTTTTAATACATCCATGACGGGATATCTTGAAGTTCTGACTGATCCAAGTTACGCAGGACAGGCAGTTGTTATGACTTATCCTTTAATTGGTAATTATGGTATATGTAAAAAAGATATGGAATCACAAAAACCCTGGCCTGATGCGTTCATAGTCAGGGAATTATCACGTTTGGCCAGTAATTTCAGAAATGAATGCAGTATACAGGATTTTCTTACAGAACATGAAATTCCTGCAATTTCCGGTATTGATACCAGAGCCCTTGTTAAAGTATTGAGGGAATACGGCACCATGAATGGTATGATTACCACCAGTCTGCAGCCTGATATGGAGGATGTTATCCGCAGGATTAAGGAATACTCTGTAAAAGGCGTTGTAAAAAAAGTTTCAGCCGGACAACCTGTACGCGAATATTTTCCGGGTGATCTTGGTACGGATAAGGATATACCGGTAAAACGACATGTGGCAGTTCTTGATGTGGGAACCAAATACAATATTATCAGATGCCTTTTAAAAAGAAACTGTAAGGTGACGGTATATCCATGTGATACCAAAGCATCGGATATTATATCCGCAAATCCAAGCGGTATAATGATAACAAACGGTCCCGGAGACCCTAAGGAATGTGTAGAGATTATAGCTGAAATAAAGAAGCTGTATGAGTCTGGCATTCCTGTTTTTGCGATTTGTCTCGGTCATCAGCTGATGGCTCTTGCTACGGGCGCCGATACGCATAAAATGAAATACGGGCACAGGGGAGCCAATCATCCGGTTAAGGATCTTGCTACCGGAAGGGTATATATATCATCGCAGAATCACGGATATGTGGTTGATGAAAATAGTCTTGACCCTAGGATATGTAAGAAGGCCTTCATTAATGTCAATGATGGCACGATAGAGGGTATAGAATATATAGAAAAGAATGTATTTACCGTACAGTTTCATCCTGAGGCATGCGCAGGTCCAAGGGATTCAGAGGTATTATTTGAATGCTTTATAAACATGATGGAGGGAAGAGAGAATGCCTAAGCTTGATTTTATTAAAAAAGTCCTGGTCATAGGTTCCGGTCCGATAGTAATCGGACAGGCTGCCGAATTTGATTATGCCGGCACGCAGGCGTGCAGATCCTTAAAAGAGGAAGGCGTATCGGTGGTGCTTATCAATTCCAATCCGGCGACTATCATGACGGATAAGGATATAGCGGATATGGTCTATATTGAGCCGCTTACATCCGACATGGTAAAAAAGGTCATACTGAAGGAAAAGCCGGACAGCATACTTCCGACACTGGGAGGTCAGGCGGCGCTTAATATAGCCATGGAGCTTGATGAATCAGGTTTTCTTGCGAAAAATAATGTTGCGCTTATCGGAACCACTGCTGCGACGATAAAGAAAGCGGAAGATCGTCTGGAATTCAAGAGAACCATGGAGAAAATAGGAGAGCCATGTGCAGCAAGTGAGGTTGTAAACACCGTAGAGGATGCTGTAAAATTTACCAATACCATCGGATATCCTCAACGTAAAGTTACGTGAGCTCTATAACCCTAACAACGAGCTGACTTTAGAGAACCTGATCGATCTGCAAAGCTGTGCTTTTGAGCGTGGTGTCTGCTCTATTCCTTTCACTAATGCCCGTAACGGTGAGATCGTCTACTTCCCAGTAAACCTCTTAGACAACCTCTATGCCTCCAACGGCATGAGTGCCGGTAACACCGAATATGAGGCGCTGGTACAAGGTCTGTCGGAGATCATTGAGCGTTACGTTAAGGCCAAGATCATTCGTGAAGGCTTAGCGCTACCACGAGTACCAGACAAGATCATCGAAAAATATCCTAAGTCTGCTGCTACCTTAAAAGCTCTGCAAAGCGACGAGCTTAAGGCCATCTGCTATGACGCTTCTTTAGGTGGTCGTTACCCTGTAGTCTGCGTGGTGCTCTTTAACCAGAGCAATGGCACCTGTGTGGCTTCCTTTGGCTCTCACCCTATTTTTGAGGTGGCTTTAGATCGTACTCTGACTGAGCTCATGCAGGGACGTACCTTTAGCGATCTCGATGGCTTTGATGAGCCAAGCTTTGACCTTGAACAAACTAGCAGCGTCGTCAATATCGAAAGCCACTTTGTCGATAGCACCGGCCTGCTGCCTTTTATGATGTTCAAGAAGCAGCCAATGTTTAAGTTTGTCGCTTGGGACTTCGATGGCAGTACCCACGACCAATACAAAGCTCTGCGCTACATCATCGACAAGCTGGGCTTCGATATCTATGTGCGCACCTACCAAAACTTAGGTGTGCCGGTCTATCGCATCATTGTCCCAGGTATGTCCGAGATCTACCCTTACGACGATCTGGTGTACAACAACACCAATATGCACATCCCTTATCAAGAGGCCATCTTGGGTCTGCCTGAAGCTAACGAAAGCCCAGAGACCTACAAAGATTACTTAGATGAGCTGGAAGAAGAGACCATCGACGATGATGCGCTCTTACCTAAGATCTTAGGACTCTTGCCAGATGCCGGATCGCCATGGGAGAACTTACGCTTTGGCGAGCTCAAATGCCTGATCGCTTTAGAGGCCGAGGACTATGACCGCGCCTTAGAGTACGCCCAGTGGACGCTCGCCTTCACCCGCGACAACATCAGCCTCGAGCACCGCCGCTTCTACCAGTGCTTGATCAAATACTTGCAGTGCCAAGACTGTCAGAACTTAAAGGACTATGAAGACGCCTTAGAACTGGTTTACGGCAGCACCACCCTAGCCCAAGTCAAAGCCCATATTGCCCACGAGCAACGTTTCTTAGGCCTTGAAACCTTAGATTTGGAGCTAAGCGGCAGCACGCAACACCAAGCGCTGCTCAAGGTCTACGACTTGATTGCGCAAGCGCACTTAAGCGCTGAAAGTAGCACTGCCCCAAGTGCCGCCAGCACTGCTACCAACGCTGCCACCAGCGCTACCACCGGCGCTGCCACCGGTGCTGCCACCAGCGCTACCACCGGTGCTACCAGCAGCGCTGATTAAAGCCGATTCAGCCAAGCACGCAAGGAGACATGAGATGTTGCATCTGAAGAAGTTGGTGGGAAGCTGCGCCCTCGGCCTAAGTGTCGCGCTGGGCCTTTCGTCCCTGATGAGCGGCTGCCAGTCGATTCCGACCTCGGCGATGGTCACCGATGCCGCTTTTTGGCAGGGGATGCAAGCTAAACTCAAGGCGGTTAAGGCGGTGAGCTTGTTTGGCCGCGCCAACATCGTCCATGAGGACTTACGCTTTAGCGCTAACTACCTCTATCAAGGCTCAGATAGCCGCAATTACACCTTGCGCTTAACCAGCTCCCTAGGCTCTGAGCTCGCCTACTTAAAGGTCAACCCTGAGGAGGCCCAGCTGTTGGCCCAAGGCAAGCTGTTTACGGCCTCCAGCCCCCAAGAGCTCTTTGCGCAAGTGGTCTCTATGCAGCTGCCTTTAGATGAGTTCCATCAGCTGATTATGGGCATTGCCCCGAATGCCCAGAGCCAATTTAATGAGGCGGGCATCTTAGTGAGCTCGCAGGTGCCAGGCTTTGTTATCACCTACCGCAACTACCAGACGGTTGAGGACTTAGCGCTGCCCAGCGAAATCGAGATTGTTGGGCCCAATACCCGCATCTTGCTCTTTACCCGTACCATCCAGAGCCTCGAGCGCTAAGACGGCTAGGAGTAGCGTATGACTTTCGCCCCCCAAGGCTTGACCTTGCTTTCCCCCTGCAAGCTCAATCTGTGCCTCTATGTCCTCGGCCCGCGCCCGGACGGCTTCCACGAACTTCTGAGCCTTGTAGCCCCCACAAAATTCGGTGACACTTTGATAGCCGAAACCGCCGCCGGAAAGACTTGCGACTCGCTCGAATGCAATATGGAAGGCGTCCCGACAGACTCGTCAAACCTCGTGATAAAAGCCGCCGAGCTTTTTAGGCAAAAAACCGGATTGAAAACTTTTTTTAATTTCAGGCTCGAAAAGCGCGTGCCTGCCGGCGCAGGGCTCGGAGGCGGAAGCTCCAACGGGGCGAGCGCATTGCTCGCTGTAAACGAACTCTGCGGAACCCCTCTTAAAATAAACGACCTTGAATCAATCGCGGCGCAAATGGGTTCCGACTGCCCTCTTTTCCTGACGCAGACGCCTGTTGTCATGCGCGGTAGGGGCGAGAAAGTCTATCCCCTTAGGGGAGCCGCCCGCGAATGCATTTCG
>CASFAQ010000040.1 GCA_949292725.1 uncultured Eubacteriales bacterium
CCTGTTCCGCCTTTCTGGTTGGCAATCGCAATTACTTTGCAATTCGCCATAATGGTTCCCTCCTTTCCTAAAAATTTAATAGCCATCTTCCTGTGTAGGAAATGGCTATGTATAAAAATAGGCATGAAAAAAGCCGGAGGATTTTCGTTCATTGAAAACCTTCCGGCTATGTAGCTCTAAATTTACTACAGTTTATAAAATTGTTGTAACACCCATTCTCTTATTTACGTATAATCCCCCTTATATTTCATCCTCGCTTTTTTCTTATTATACAGTATCCATTTCCTATGTTATCTATAATTGCACTTTCTTTATACGAAACACATTTCGATTTTTTTTGTCTGGCTTTTAAACTCGAATTTGCATGAGGATTAGCCATGTATTCTCTTGATTGCCTTTTAGTTGAAACACTAATTTTTTTCATTACGCAATCACCTCTCTAATTTAATGCTTCTAAAATACTCCTTAATTTAGAAAACAGATCATTATCATTTTCGTATTCTGAACAATGCTTATTTATTTTTGTTTTTTTTGATACACCAATTTTTTGTCGATAGCACTCTATATGTTTTTTCGCATTAATACATATACTATACCCATATGTACCATCATTTTTAAAGTAGGGTTCTGAAAAATTTCCTGTAAAAAACCAATCTAAATTTTCTTGGACATCACTTAGATCGTTCATCATTTCAATTGTATTTTTATATCGTTCTTCTGGATCAACTTTTAAAGCTTTAATAACTATTTTTCTCAATTTACTAGGAATATGTGGCAAAAAATAATTTCTTTTAGGAAATTCTCCTGCAAGAACTTTCCGTTTAAGTTGCATTTGATCTTTTATACCCATTTGGGAATACTGTTCTTTTAAAATATTTACACCATTGCATAGCCTATATATTGTCAAACCAATTTGATAAATATCAGACTGAACCGATCTGCCACTGCTACAATACCATTCTGGATCTGTATGAAGTATATAATTACATGGTTGTTCAGCTATACCATTTTCATCCATGTAACGTGATAGACCAAAATCGGTAAGTAATGCACGACCTGTATCATCAAGCAAAATATTTGTTGGCTTAATATCTAAATGTAATAATCCTTTTGAATGAATATAATTGACAGCCGTTAATAAATCTAATATATATTTTACTATTTCTCTAACAGATAAAAATCTTGTTTCCGCAAGACTATTTAATGATCCCCTTTTATAATATGGCATTGCCAAATAAATAAAGTCCTCATCTTGAGATGCATACTGAATTTCCACAATATTCGGATGCTTATTCTCATATAACATTTTTGCTTCTGTAAAATATTCTTCTGGCTTAAATTTTTCTTTTTTCAGTTGTTTAATGACTAAATCACTTTCAAACTGTTCATCTCTTGCCAAAAAAACATCTGAATTTTTTCCTTCCCCGTTACCAATAGAACTTTTTTTCTTAAATTTTATAAAGCTTACTGTATCATTCATTTTTCATACCATCCTCTAAAGCCGCCAGAGCTACTAAAATTGCTTCTTTATGGCCTATAGAAATTTTTTTCTCTACATCTGTCTTTAAATTAGCAGTATCTAAAATAGAATCCAACATTTCCGCTGGTTTTCCCTTTTGTATATTTAGAATGGCCGCTATATTCGTTGATAAGCCTAATACGCAATTTTTAGTCACACTATTAGAAAGTAATTCTTTTAATACTCCTTCAACATTATACCGAAATATACTATTATTTTTTACCCCGGATCTTGCGTTACCCTCAGTAAGTTTTATTCCTGCATAATCAATATTATATTGCAACAAAATTGTCGAAACAGTGTTTCTTATAAAACTCAATTTTTTAGGTTCATCTATCGCTACAGGTATTTTCAGACTAGAAATGCTTATAAACTCATATTCATCTTTTTGATTAACTACTATGGAATAAAATATTTCACTTGGTGTAACCCTAAAACCAATCGCCTTTTCTTTCATTTTTCAACTCCTGTTTATTTAAAGCATTCAAGTTCCATAAAAATCAAAATATTGACTGTATTCAGATACTATAAAATATTATTCCTATATACTAGCATAAGTATATCACATACATAAAATTTTTTCCGCAAAAAGTCACAAAATCATTTTGTCCGCCTGGTATCATTCAGTCCGTTTAGTATCGTTCTGTCCACAAAATCTGGACTGAACAGCACGAAAAAACACTAAATATACCTCATTTTCCGGCTCCGGCACACTAGGACACAAAATATTCTACCGCATTTTCCGGAAAAAATTCTTTAAATTCGCCATACAACTGAGCCGCCAGGGTTTTATTGTGAGCAATGACCAATGTCGGCTTCTGTAGTCTTTCTATGACATTGGCCATCGTAAATGTCTTTCCCGAGCCTGTAACGCCAAGAAGGGTCTGAAACTGATTACCCTCCTCAAAGCCCTTAACTAAAGCCTCTATAGCCTGCGGCTGGTCACCGGTCGGTTTATATTCTGAGTGAAGTTTGAATTGCATGTGTGTAGTTACCTCCGATTTAGAACATATTATAACACGACTCCTTTTATTTGTATACACCAATTCCAAACATTTGTTCTTTGTGCCAATACAACGTTACTATTCACAGCCGTTTCATACTTGACTGTGAAGCAGTCACCCCACCCACATAAGCAGTCTTAGCCCCGCAAGGGGCGGAACTGAAGCGCGCAAGCGCGACGACTGCGCATGGGGTGGGCTGTGCATGGGGTGGGCTGTGAATAGTAAAAATACAACAGAGGCACCTCCATTACGGCGATGCCTCCATATCATAATTCCATATTACCTCTTACTTCCCATACGCCGCATTAAGATTGTCGAGTTCTTCCTGTGTTATGTTAAGTATAGTTCCGTGACGTTTCTTTAATTCATCAAATGAATACTCACTATTTCCGAGAATTTTCCATGAACCATATGCATTTTTAGTATCCTCAAAATCTGTTGTTGTAAGCGGAAGATAGCCTGCGCCCTCCATGTAACGGTCTGAAAAAAGTCCATAGAGAGGTGTGTCAGGGTCTGTCCAGTCTTTCTTATTAAACTTAAACAGCTCCGGTCCTTCAAGAGTTTTATTAGTCATATCTCTGTCAAATCCCAGCTCATCAAGATCTAAAACTCTTTCCCATTCACCAAAGATATCATCACTCCGGTCAACTCTTATACCTCCATTAACATCCCAATTAGAACCATCTTTTGATGCTCTGTAATAGTAATCGCCAACCTTAAGCATAGTTGTATCGATAACTTCTCTTCCATCCATGTTATCAATGTATAACTCTGTTTCGGAGAAGTTCACAAAATCTCTTGTGGTTGTACAATAAATCGCATTGTTTTTTACAAAATTTCCATTTGTATCAACAATACTTGAAGCAAAGAAGATAACGTACTCTCCTGTCTTATCGTTATAAATCATCTCAGGCGCCCATGCCATACCGGCGTTCTCACATGCAACCTCTATCATTCTTGCTTCGCTCCAGTTGACAAGATCTGTGGACTCCCAGAAGATAAGATAATGACTTCCGTCTACACTTGCTGAAGTATTTCCCCAGCCGCCTCTAAAATATATACTAAGATCTGTGGCAATAAGAAAGAATCTGTCTCCCTCGGCAGAACGGCAAATGTACGGGTCTCTTACGCCACGCTCACCTATTGTACTTGTAAGTACGGGCTTTTTATCATTAAGGTCTTTATAAAAGAATCCGTCTTCACTGACAGCAAAATATATCTGTTCATCAGAAGCTCTTCCTTCTGTCCCTGTAAAGCTTCCAAAAAGATACCCCACAAAATCATCTTCTGAAAGTGCTTTCGGAGCTTTCAAAACATTAACATTAATATCTTTGTAAGCTGTTTCCCCATCTTTTGTTACCTTTGCGGTAAGCTTAACCACCTGATTCTCTGCACCTCTTGTAACATATCCCGGAGCTTTTCCGTCAATTTCCCGATCAGTGATGACATCTGTGTTGCTGCTGGTCCATACTACTTCCGCTCCGTCGATTGTCTCAGGAAGTGTCATATGTCCGCGCACTTCTTCCGCATATGGTATTGTTATAGTATCTAATAATGCCTGCATCTGTGTTGACGGTGGAACCGTAGGTGTAGGTACTGCTGTAGGTAGTACTGTAGGCACCACTGTAGGAACTGATGTCGGAGCATCAGTTACAGGTGTTACATTTGATTGATTATCTTTAACATTCACTTTACACACCAGCCTCCTCTTAGTTTTTCCTAGCTTATATTCCGCTGTAATCCTTGCATTTCCGGCCTTAACACCCTTAATCTTTGCAAATGCTTTTTTTCCGGCTTTGGACTTTTTGACAATAACAGCTACTGACTTATTACTTGTCTTCCAAGTAACTTTAGCTTTCTTAACACCATTCTTTACCTTAATGGTTTTGGTCTTTCCGACTGTAACATTTACCTTCTTCTTGTTTAACTTAGGCTTCTTTGCAGCCCCTGCCCCTGCTGTCTGTGCAAGAGACAAAACAAGCGCCAGACATAAAGCCATAGCAAATATTCTTTTCTTTTTTTTCATAAAATATCCCTCTCCATTCGCTCTTCATTACTATTCGCCGCCTATATTTACATTTTTGTTTTCAGATCAAATCCGAAATATCTTACCGCATTCTCATAGGAAATTCCCTTAACAATCTTCTGCAGGTTGTCCGTATCGTACGGGTACTCTCCTCCTTCAACCCACTCTCCGATAAGATTACACATAATCCTTCTGAAATACTCGTGTCTCGGGTACGACAAAAAGCTTCTGGAGTCCGTTAACATACCTACAAAATTACCTAAAAGCCCAAGATTTGCAAGGGATATCATCTGCTGCCTCATTCCGGCCATATTATCATTAAACCACCATGCAGAACCCTGCTGTATCTTCCCACACGCATCAGAATTCTGAAAACATCCTATGATACTTCCAAGCGCCGCATCATCCGAAGGATTGAGGCTGTAAAGTATAGTCTTCGGAAGATTATCATCCACATCAAGTGCATTCAAAAGATCTGCAACCTGTGCTGCCGGCGTATAATTGCTTATACAGTCAAAACCTGTATCCGGACCAATTTTTCTATACATTTTGGCGTTATTATCACGCTTGCATCCATAATGAAGCTGCATCACCCAGCCCCTCTTCTTATACTCTGTTCCCAAAAAGAGAATGCATGCCGTTTTAAAACGAAGTATATCTGTCTCTGATACCGCTTCCCCTTTAAGCGCCTTATCAAATATGTCTGATACGGTTTTAGGATTCGCAGGTTCATACATCACATAATCAAGTCCGTGATCAGCCGCCACGCATCCCATTTCAGAAAAATAATCCATTCTCTCAGATAAAACCCTGCAAAGCTCATCAAAGCTGTTAATACTCACCTTGGACGCCTCTGACAGCTTTTCTATATAATCCCTGTAATCGGCCTTATCTATATTCATTGCCTTATCAGGTCTCCATGCCGGAAGAACCCTTACGTCAAAATCCTTATCCTGTGCAATGATCTTATGCCATCTGAGATCGTCCGCCGGATCATCCGTTGTGCATAAAAGAGCAACGCCTGAATTTTTAATAATATTTCTTGCGCTCATAGAAGGCTCTGAAAGCTTTTTATTGCACAGCTGCCATACCTCATCTGCAGTCCCGGAATTTAATACGCCGTGATAATCAAAATATCTCTGAAGCTCCAGATGACTCCAGTGAAACAGTGGATTGCCTATCGCCTTCTCCAGTGTTTCCGCCCATTTGCAGAATTTTTCATAATCAGGCGCATCCCCCGTTATATATCGTTCTTCTACGCCGTTTGAACGCATCTGACGCCATTTATAATGGTCTCCCCCAAGCCATACCTGCGTTATATTATCGAATCTTTTATCCTCTGCTATTTCTCTGGGGCTCACATGACAGTGATAGTCAATTATCGGCATTCCGGCTGCGTATGTATGATACAGTTCCCTTGCCACGTCATTTTTTAACAGAAAATCCTTATCCATAAACGCTCTCATCTACAATTTCCTCCCGTTATCTTTGTACGCGTGCTCCCATTCCTCCCATGACAGCCTCAACCTCTTTCAGGCTTGCCATAGTCGTATCCCCCGGCGTGGTCATTGCCAAAGCCCCATGAGCCGCTCCGTAGTCTACGGCAAGCTGCGGGTCATTCGTTGTCATAAGACCATATATAAGTCCTGAGGCAAATGAATCTCCACCACCTACGCGGTCCATTATTTCAAGTCCCTTATAGTCCTTTGATTTGTAGATTTTGCCATCCGACCAGCATATGGCGCTCCAGTCATTCACTGTGGCAGTCTTTACCTCTCTGAGCGTTGTCGCAACCACCTTGAAATTCGGATACATCTTTGCGACCTCATTGATCATCTTCTTATATCCGTCCAGATTAAGCGTCTTTAAGTTCTCGTCATTTCCCTCAACGGAAAGTCCCAGGCATGCCGTAAAGTCCTCCTCATTGCCAATCATTACATCCACATATTTTGCAATCTCTTTATTGACGCTCTGAGCCTTCTCTACACCGCCTATGGCGCTCCACATTGACGGTCTGTAATTCAAATCATACGACACTACTGTTCCATATTTTTTAGCTGTTTTTATGGCTTCTACTACTGTCTCGCACGACTGTTCCGACAATGCTGCATATATTCCGCCGGTGTGAAGCCATCTCACCTTCTTTTCGCCAAATATATGGTCAAAATCAAAATCTTCCGGAGTAGCCTTGGATATAGCTGTATTGGCACGGTCTGAACATCCTACCGCTCCACGTATTCCAAATCCGCGCTCCGTGAAATTAATTCCGTTTCTGCATATCCGTCCGATTCCATCCGTCGTAAACCACTTAATAAATGATGTGTCGACTCCGCCCTGATTAATGAAATCCTCCATAAGCATACCGACTTCATTATCGGCAAATGCAGTTATAGCGGCAGTCTTCATACCAAAGCACTTGCGAAGGCCTCTTATGACATTATACTCTCCGCCGCCTTCCCATGCCTTAAATGATCTTGCAGTACGTATCCTGCCTTCTCCCGGATCAAGTCTTAGCATTACCTCTCCAAGTGATGCCGCATCATACTCACATTCTTCCTTTGGTCTGATATTAAGCTCTGGCATAATTAGTTATCTCCTTTTGCAATACTGACAGCCGTAGCCGTCATCTCTTTTATACTGTCAAATTTCTTTGCTTCTATCATTGCTCCCTTTACCATCCAGCTTCCTCCGCACGCTATAACTGCAGGACACTCCAGATAGCTTGCAATATTATCTGCATTTATACCTCCGGTTGGCATAATCCTGAGACCGGAAAATACAGCTGCAAGCGCCTTTATCGTACTAACACCTCCAAATTGTTCCGCAGGAAAGAATTTTACAACCTTAAGTCCTCTCTTTACGGCCTGCATTACTTCCGAAGGAGTAATGCATCCCGGAAATATCGGAATATTTCTTTCGATGCAATAATCGACGATTTCAGGGTCAAATCCAGGACTTACTATGAATGATGCTCCCGCATCCATTGCGCTGTCCACCTGCTCCCTGGTAAGCACCGTTCCTGCGCCAAGCATCATCTGCGGATATACTTTATGCATTCTCTTTATACTTTCGTATGCCGCCTCAGTACGGAATGTCACCTCAGCACATGCCAGACCTCCCTCACATAATGCCTTTGCAAGGTGCTCTGCATCGTTTGCGTCATTTATCACGACGACTGGCACAATTTTTATATCCTCGATTTTTTTAATAATTTCATCAAACATTACATTACCTTCCCTCTATTCTATACATACTTTGTAAGGGTATTTCTAACAGCGTGCACTCCTCCGGTCAACTCCTTAAGATAACTGCATACAAGGTCTGAGAGCCCTGCCTCATACAGATCCACTCCAAAGATATTTTCCATGTGAAGTATAGGTTCTACTATTGTCTCCACATCCTGGTCATCCGTAAGAATCAGTCTGTCTGCGTATGGGCACACCGTATCAAGAAGCGGATCGGAGCTGAGCGAAAACTTTCTGCCCTCATCATCCACTCCCATAAGATATCTGATCCATCCCGCATATACGAGAGGAATAAGTTTAAGGTCCGATACGTCAAGCTCATCTGATTTCATATAAGCCTTAATCGTCTCGCCAAATCTTATACCGAGCTTTTGCGATGTGTCGGTAGCTATACGCTGAGGAGTGTCTGGCATGAAAGGATTTGGTATTCTTACATTGATTACCGTATCTATGAATTCCTTAGGATCTATAACCTTTGGATTCACCACTGCCGGAAGCCCCTCTTCATATCCTATTCTCTCTAC
Source organism: uncultured Eubacteriales bacterium (assembly GCA_949292725.1). Classification (GTDB taxonomy): domain Bacteria; phylum Bacillota; class Clostridia; order Lachnospirales; family Lachnospiraceae; genus V9D3004. The sequence continues at coordinate 8,319 of CASFAQ010000040.1, forward strand.
AAGCTTTCTAAGTGTATCATCCTGCATTTCATCGGCTATCTTTGTATATCCAAGCAGGCATCCAAACACTGCAAGAGATGTGTGAAGCGGGTTAAGGCATGTGCACACCTTCATTTTCTCCACTTTATCAACCGTTTCTCTATCAGTAAATAACAGTCCGCCCTTTTCAAGCTCAGCTCTTCCGTTAGGAAATGCATCTTCTATTACAAGATATTCACATTCCTCAGCATTAACAAATGGCGCTATATATGTGTTCTTTGAAGTCACTACGGAATCAAGACCTTCTATGCCGTCCTTTATCAGTATATCCTCAACCGAAGAATCCGGTCTCGGAGTTATTTTATCTATCATTGTCCATGGGAAGGAGACCTTTGAGCTGTCGTTAACATAATCCACAAAGCCTTCTTTACAATTACCCCTTTTTTCCCATTCTGTGGCAAATGTATTGACGGCATTGTACAGCTTGTCTCCGTTATGGGAACAGTTGTCCATACTTACCATCGCCACCGGTTTTTCACCGGAAAGATATCTTGCGTATAAGAGCGCCGCAACTTTTCCAATATAGCTCTTCGGCTTATCAACGCCCGAATCGAAATCTGCCAGAACATCATTAAGATATTCCCCTTTACCGTCCACAAGGCTGTAACCCTTCTCGGTAATCGTAAATGATACCATCTGCAGAGAATCATTCTTAAATATTTCCTTAAGTCTGTCAAATTCCTTTTTATTCTCAGAATCAAGTATCAACGATTCTGCTATACTGCCCACTACCGTCTTTTCTATATTGCCGTCGGCCTTTAGTGTAACGAGTATACTGTAATCGTCATGAGGACGATTCATTTTTTCTATAATTTCATAATCATATCCCTCAGCCACGATAAGTCCGCACTCAAGAATTTTGGTATTTAGCATATTCTGGACTACATTTGCCTGAAAGGCACGAAATATATTGCCCGCTCCAAAATGTATCCAAAACGGTCTCTCTTTCGTTGCCTTTATAACTGCTTCTCTGTCAAATTCAGGGAGTCTGTATCCCTTATCGCTCCATTCCTTTGTGTTATTAAGACCCGCTCTGTCCAATCTCATATTTGTCACCCCTTATTTGCTTCGCTTTTTACTATAGCTTCCCACAGACCATTAAGATATGTCGCGCCAAGCGCACGATCGTAAAGTCCGTATCCCGGCATTGCAACCTCATCCCATATCATACGTCCGTGATCAGGTCTTATAGGTCCTTCAAATCCGATATCATATAACGCCTTCATAATCTCATACATATCAAATGTGCCGTCCGAGGACAGATGTGCCGCCTCCTCAAAATTGGTAGGCGAATTGAATTTCAGATTTCGTACATGGGCAAAATGTATTCTTCCTTTAAGCGACCTTATCATATCCGGAAGATCATTCTCAAGATTGGTTCCGTATGAACCCGAACAGAATGTTACTCCATTGTGCGGATTATCTACCATGGACATCATTCTAAGTATATTTTTCTTATTAGTGATAATCCTTGGAAGTCCGAATACACTCCATGCCGGATCATCCGGATGAATAGCCATATTGATATCATACTCATCACATACCGGCATAATCCTTTCAAGAAAGTACTTGAGATTATCAAAAAGCTTCCTGTCATCTATATCCTTGTACTGCTCAAATAATTCCTTAACATGCGCCATCCTCTCAGGTTCCCAGCCCGGCATCACGCTTCCGTTGGTATCTGCCGATATGGACTCAAACATTTTTTCAGGGTCAAGATTATCCACTGCCTCCTGTGTATACGCAAGTACGGTCGAGCCGTCAGGACGCTTTCTTGCAAGCTCAGTCCTTGTCCAATCAAAAACCGGCATAAAATTATAACACACAAGATGAATATCCTCTTGTCCGAGATTTCTAAGGGTTTCTATATAATTATCTATGTAAATATCCCTCTCAGGCGCACCGGTCTTGATAGCATCGTGTATATTAACGCTCTCAATTCCTGATATATGAAGCCCTGCCTCCCTTACTTCATCCTTCAACTTCCTTATTCGCTCTATCGGCCACAACTCGCCGGGTGCAGTATCATAAAGAGTCGTAATAACTCCCGTAACTCCCGGAATCTGCCTAATCTGCTTTAATGTCACAGTATCGAATTTACTACCGTACCATCTTAACGTCATTTCCATATCAATATATCTTACCTTTCGTTATTCAATCTCTTTTTAAGAACTGATACAGCCATAAGAAGCTGGTTATCATAATACAGTCCGTCCTTTTCCTCCGTAAGCTCACTGTTATATTCAATCGTGATATCCGGCGTTATCCCAATATCATGGATATTGCGTCCGTTCGGAGTATAATACCTTGATGTAGTAAGTTTTATCGCAGAACCGTCGCCATATTTATCAAGGGAAAATATACTTTGCACTATACCCTTTCCGTAGCTTGTCGTACCTATTATCGTTCCTGCATTATAGTCCTGAATCGCTCCGGCAAAAACTTCTGACGCACTTGCACTGTATCCGTTAATAAGCACCGCCATCGGCTTATCATAGTATTCTTCATTGGTAGAATAGTATTCCTCATCCCTGCCCTGATTGGTTTCGGTATATACAAGAAGCCCCTCTTTAAGCAGCCTGTCAAGCATATCCACAACTACATCAAGCCTTCCTCCGCCATTATCCCTTACATCGATAATAAGTGCCTTGGCGTTATTTGCCTCAATATCATCAAGCGCCTCTCTAAACTGAGACGAAGTAACCTTATCAAATGCCGAAACATAGATATATCCTATATCTCCTCCCTCAAGCATCTCATGACTTACGGTAGGAACATCGACTATCCTTCTTGTAATACTGATATCAATGTATTCACTTCCTCTTAATATCTTTACTTCAACATCCGTATTAGGAACTCCCTTCATAAGGTCAACGGCGTCGCTAAGCTCCATACCCGATACGGATTGTCCTTCTATCTCAACTATGATATCTCCCGGCATTATTCCGGCTTCCTTAGCCGGAGCGCCGTCAAACGGATTAACTATAACCATATTCCCTGTATCCGAATCCTGTGATACATATGCGCCGATACCCGCGTACCGGCCATTATTGGTTTGTATGAAATCACTGTATTCATCGGGAGTGTAATACTCGGCATATTTATCGTCTATTGAATCCATAAGACCCTTATACATACCATCCTGCATATCCTCTTTGGTAACCTCATCAGCATCCAGATAAAATGCATCTATATATGCAACAAGGTTATTGACCTTATCCTCAAATTCCTTATCAACAACTGTATCTGATCTGTAAGAATCTGAAACGGCTCTTCCGATTCCGAATACTGCCATGCTTATAAATGTAACCGCTATGGCTCCGGTTATCATGCCCTTCAAAAATCCTTTTTCCATCAGACCTTCCTCCAAATACATATATATGAAAATCCATTATTTATTGCGAAACATAACCAAGAGGATTTACATAACTCCCATTAACTGATACTCCAAAATGCAGGTGATTACCTGTTGATACACCTGTAGAACCAACATATCCTATGGTTGCTCCGGTTGCCACCTGCTGCCCTTTCGATACTGCCAGCGATGAACAATGCATATATACAGTGAACACTCCGTTACCGTGATTCAGCATTATATAATTACCTGCACCCGAACTATATGATGCAGTAACAACTGTTCCCGCCTTTGCTGCTTTGATGGCAGTTCCTGCGGGAGCGCTTATATCAATTCCCTGATGATACGTACTGGCACCTGCAGTAGGCGCGCTACGTCCTCCAAAATATGATGTTATCTTTCCTTTAATAGCAAGCGGCCATACAAATCCGCCGCTTCCCGAAGTTGTACTCTCAGACTGATCATTCTCCGTCGTATCCGCAGGACCTGCCGTCTGTCCCGGAGCGCTCGTAGCCTTTGCAGCCTCCTGCGCAGCCTTAGCCCTTGCTTCTTCCTCTTCTTTCTTCTTCTGAGCCTCCAGGGCAGCGATTCTGCGCTGTTCCTTAAGCAGCTCTTCCTCTATAATTCTCTCCTGCCTTACAAGCTCATTATCATATTCGCTAATCTCATTTTCTGCAATTGCAATATTATCATTATAATTTGCAAGTTCTGCATTCTTTTTTTCTGATATTTTATCAAGCGCCGCTCGCTCCGATTCAAGCTCTTCTTTTGATTCTACAAGAATCTCCTTCTTCTCCTTAAGAGAATTCTGCTTTTCATACAGGGCTTCCTTTGCACTATTATAATTATTAAGCATTGTGGAATCATATTCTGATATTTTCTCTATATACTCGCTCCTATTCAGAAAATCCGAAATCCCATCTGAAGCAAGCAGAATCTCTATATAATCAGAGCTTCCCTTCTCATACATATATTTTATGCGCTTCTTCATTGTCTCATACTGATTATCAATCTCAATCTCTGCTTCGGCTATCTTTGCCTCAAGCTTCTTAATGGCCGCCTTTTTCTTGCGTATCTTCTCCTTAATATCCATTATACTGGTTGAGAGAGTCGTCATCTTAGAATCAAGTTCCTCAATATACGAAATAATATCCGATTTGTCCGATTCAAGCTCCTCAAGTATCTTACTTGTTTCATTTCGTTTTGCCTCAAGCTCCTTCTTCTCCCTCTGTGCCTCGCTTATCGTGTCGGCTGAAGAATAATTGACGGCAGATACGGATATTATTGCACACATAATTAGAGCTATAGTTCTATTTACCATTTTTGAAAATCTCATCAAAGAACTCCTTTCAATCACACCCTGAGATATTTTCTCATAGTGGATATGCTGCCAACCAGACCTATTCCCACTCCGACAATAAGTGAAAGAGGAATCAGCGTCCGGAATATCTCATTTCCATCAACAAATACAAGTATATTTGACAAAATGCTGAATTTATCCAATATAAATCCTACAATCTTTGCATAAATGAAATATAATATTATAATGGGCACAGCCGCACCCGCAATACCTATTATTATGCCCTCAATCACAAACGGCAGCCTTATGAATACATTGGTCGCACCCACAAGTTTCATTATCGCAATCTCTTCCTTGCGTACATCAATACCCATGGTAATCGTTATGTTGATAAGAAATACGGACACCGCAAGCAGTATTATGATAATCGCCCCCGAAACATATCCTGTCAGCCGGTTAAAATTACTGAGACCTTTTGCCGCCTCATCCGAGCCGCGCACTTCCCTGACTCCCGAAAGGGTGTTAATATATGTAATAAGTTCGTTCTGCATTGATACATCCCCCAGATACACCTCATAAGACGCCGAATCCTTTAGCGGATTATCATCTCCAAATGTTTCCGATAATGCAGCTTCATCATCAGAGAACACTTCTTTTTTAAAATTGTCCCATGCTTCCTCGGCAGAGATAAATACAATTCTGTCCACCTCATCTCTTGCCTCTATGCTTTCTCCTATGGATTGTATAACGTCATCCGTTACTCCCTCCTGAAAGAAAACCGTCACGCCCACCTGAGTCTCTGCGTTCCTGATCATATATTGAAAATTACATACCATACAGTAAAATATACCGAATAAAAAGAGGCATGCCGATATTGTACCTATTGATGCAAGTGTAAATAATCCATTATGCTTCATGTTCTTAAGCCCCTGTTTCAGGCTGTACAAAAGAACGCTAATACCTTTCATACAAGTATCCACCTTTGCTTTCGTCATGTATAAGTTTTCCGTCTTTCATCATGATAACACGCTTCTGCATCATATCCACAACATCCGGATTATGTGTCACTACAATGACAGTCGTGCCAAGCTTGTTAACCTCATCCAGAAGCTCCATAATGCTCCATGCATTCTTGGGATCCAGATTACCGGTCGGCTCATCAGCCAGCAATATGCTTGGTCTGTTAACAAGCGCTCTTGCAAGGGCAACTCTTTGCTGCTCTCCTCCCGAAAGTTCTCTTGGATTGCTCCTCATCTTTTCCGTAAGTCCGGTAAGTGACAAAACTGACGAGACGTTCCTGTTCATGGACCATCTGGAAACTCCTATGACCCTCTGTGCCAACGCGACATTCTCATATACATTTCTGTCATTCAACAGTCTGAAATCCTGAAAAACCACACCAATATTACGCCTGTATTTGGAAATATTCCTTCTCTTAATGCCGGCGCAGTCCTTGCCAAATACCTCTATGATGCCGCTCGTAGGTTTAATTTCGTTAAGAAGCAGCTTAATCAGCGTGGATTTGCCGGAACCGCTCGGTCCCACTACAAACACAAACTCACCTTTTTTTATGGAAAACGAGACGTCATCAAGGGCGTCAACCCCCTCCGAATATGTTTTAGACACATTATTCAGCACGATTATCGGCTCTTTCTCACTATACACAACCATACCTCCGTAATCAGTAACTGTTATTCTCCATATATTTCATATACTTAGAGACCATGTATGCAATCTTAAACGTAATTGCATCATCAAAATTCCTCAAATCAAGACCAATGCTTTTCTGAATCTTATCGAGTCTGTAGACCAGTGTATTTCTGTGAATAAAAAGCTGTCTTGACGTCTCTGACAAATTAATATTTTTTTCAAAAAATTTTACAATTGTAGTAATTGTCTCCTCATCAATATCTTCAAGCGAAAGTTCACCAAAACTCTCCTGTATGAAAATATTACACAGCTGTACCGGCAGCTGATAAATAAGTCTTCCAATACCAAGTCTGTTATATGCTATAACACGCCTGTTATTATAAAAAATATTACCCACATCGAGCGCCATTCTGGCCTCTTTATATG
>CASFAQ010000041.1 GCA_949292725.1 uncultured Eubacteriales bacterium
CAGCAAATGCCGGGGCTAATGTTTCAATTATTTTGGGACATTTTCAAAAATGCTTGACAATTAATTTAAACGCATACAAATAAATATTTGAGGTGGCGACGTTCCTCGTGAGTATCCACTATATTGACAAGGCTTAATGAATACAGATCGGATCTGGCCTGCATATTGTTGGAACTGATATAATCACATATCGATCTGTAGACCGTATCGATATTGCCATCTGAATCCTTATGTACGCAGCTGACAATATTTCTGGTAGGAAGCGTGTATACGGATGCATCCGTATCTGCAATATTGGACATGCTAAAGACCTGCTTATATATATATCTGCCGTCTTTTACATCATTATAATCAATTACTCCGCCTATCGGAAATGGATAGTACAGTCCGTTGCTCCGGCAGTATTTTATATGATTCATTATATCCGCGCTTATCTCGCTGGAGGTAGTGGCGGGAGAGGAGGTGACATCAGTAAGAATAACCTGTATGGGCCTATCAAGTTTTTCGTATATAACCGTGTTGGTTGGATTGGCAGTGGCATGCTTTGTTATATCAATTCCTATCTGTAGTATCCTTATCTTATTCTCAAGTTCCTCCCTGGTTCTTAAGAGCGCTTCGTACTGTGAATTTAAAAATGTATCAAAATGAACGGTTTCATCGCCATCTACAATCTGCTTTAGTTCCTTTATCGGACATCCGAACATACTGAACAGATTAATAAAAAAGAACGATGTGACCTGCCTCAGGCTGTAATATTTGTACCCGTTAATATCATTTTTTCTGGGTATTAACACTCCCATTTTATCATAGTATCTGAGTGTATCCCTTGTTGTATTGCAGAGCTTGGCAAATTCGCCGGTTGTTATGCAGTATTCAGAATTATTTTCCATGAATTCTCACCTCCGGATACATGTCATTATATAATAAAGCGGAATGTTTAACAACAAATAAAATGCACGCTGCTGTGGTTTTAATGTGTTATTTGTGTTATAATCATTATATCTGGTACATAAGGAGTATTTGTATGGGTCTGTTAGAGCTTATAGTATTGTCTGTTGGTCTTGCAATGGATGCATTTGCGGTATCGGTGTGTAAGGGACTTGCAATGAAGAGCATCAATATACGTAAGGCGTGCATATGCGGCGTGTGGTTTGGAACCTTTCAGGCTATAATGCCTGTTATCGGTTATCTTGCAGGAGTAAGATTCGCTTCTTATATAGTTGATATCGATCATTTCATAGCGTTTGTTCTTCTTTTGGCCATTGGAGGCAATATGATAAGAGAAGCATATACATCCGGCGATGACGAAGCAGATGCTTCTCTTGGATTTAAGACCATGCTGATGATGGCGATTGCTACAAGTATTGATGCGCTTGCCGTCGGAATTACATTAGTATGTGTTCCGGCAGAAGTCATTTCTTCAGCTTCAGTGCATATTAATACACTTATTGCGGCTCTTGTTATAGGCGTCATTACATTTATCATCTCATCGGCGGGAGTATGGATAGGAAGCATATTTGGACTGAAATACAAATCAAAGGCTGAGACTGTTGGAGGTATCGTACTTATAGCACTTGGAATCAGGATACTGGTTGAGCATCTTGTTAACAAAATATAAAAAATAATTGCCTGCATATCGTGTACATGGTAAAATATAAGGTAATACAACATTGCGGAGGTAATAATGCTCAGTAAAAAAAAGATTAAGATCATGTTCTGCATGGCAGAATATGAAAAAGGGGCAGGGCATAAGGATCTTAGGATAGTGCGCTTTTATAAAAATGACTATATAAGGCTGTCGCTTTTAAAGTCCATGGTATCCGTAACTTTAGCATATGTGATTATTATGGCGCTTATCATTATGTACAACCTCGAGTATATTATTAGTAATGCGATCAGACTTCCATACAAAGAGATAGTATTATGGACGGTAGGAGTTTATGTCCTTTTGATTATCATATATGCATTTATTTCATTATTCGTATATTCGCGAAAGTATAATGCCGCATGGGTACGGGTGAAGAAATACTACAGATATCTCAGATATCTTAACAAAAACTATCAGATGGATGATTCTGAAACTGTGGAGGGATAACGGAATGGTTCTTAGATTGTTGGAAATAAAGGAGCATCTTAAGGGCTTCTATGAAAAATACGGCGCATATATCAGAATTCTGCTTAAGTTTGTTACTACATTTATTCTGCTTATCATGATAAACTCTGAGATGGGCTACAGCGGTTTATTTAATAATATTCTTATAGTGGCAGGATTGTCCGCTATAGCGGCGCTTACGCCTGAGGCCGTTCAGATTCTTGTCATAATAACTGTGACGGTTGTCAATGCGTATAATATCGCCCCGATACTTGCCGTAGTGTATGCGGCGGTCTACATTATAATATATCTGTTATTTGTAAGATATGAGATGAAACAGGCGTATGTTATTCTGGCAATCCCGGCATTGTACGTTCTTAACATTCCGTATGCCGTGCCGATTCTGGCGGCTATATTTCTGGGACCGGTTTCAATCATTGCCATAGTAACAGGCACCATATTATATTATATGTTTCACTCTGTGTCGGTTATTGCGGGAATATCGGATACAACCGGCGTCTCAAATACGATTAATTTCTTTAACATGCTTATAGATGATATCTTTAGCAACAGATATATGGTTGTATCAGGAATTATTTTTTCTGCTGTATTTCTTATAGTATATATCATCAGGAGACAGAAGATACGGCATGCAACAGATTTTGCTATAATCATCGGAGTTATGGTAAGTATTATATCGTTTTTGTCGGTTTCGGCATTTGTTGAGAATGAGAACAGTGTATTTGGGATACTTGCAGGAACGGTTGCAAGTGGAATCATTGCTTACGTGGCACAGTTTTTCAGAATGTCCTTGGACTATTCGGGTACCAAGAATATTCAGTTTGAGGATGACGAATATTATTATTATGTAAAGGCTGTCCCAAAGCTTACCGTTGCCACGCCTCAGAAGCAGGTTAAAAGGATTAATGCACAGAAACCAACCGGCAATACAGCCAATATTGCCGATATAATCAATCATGAAATGTATGACAGGGATAAGGAGTAATGTCCAATGGATATGATAAAAAGGTTTGTAGAGCAATATCTCGTCGGATTGTCATTGCCGCAGATGACTATAATAGACATTGCGGAGATGATAATTATTGCTTTTGCCATTTATCAGCTGATAATGTGGGTTAAGAATACAAGAGCGTGGATGCTTGTTAAGGGCATCATTTTCCTGCTTGTGTTTTCCATTATTGCCATGATTCTGCAGATGGACGTTATTCTCTGGATTTTCAAGAATGCCATTAGCATGGGTATTATAGCTGTTATTATCGTATTCCAGCCTGAGCTTAGAAGCGCTCTTGAGCAGCTTGGAAGGAAGAATGTATTTTCCAATATATTTACGTCGGATGATGAGGATAAGAATCTTTCCGATAAATCAATAAGCGAGATAGTTAGGGCATGTGTTACCATGAGCCGTGAAAAAACAGGTGCGCTTATCGTAATTGAGGATGCGATTAATCTTAAGGAAAATGAAAAGAATGGAATCCCGGTCAATGCGGATATCTCTTCCCAGCTTCTTATCAATATATTTGAGCACAATACACCGCTTCATGACGGAGCCGTTATTATAAGGGATGACAGGATACTTGCGGCTACATGTTATCTTCCTTTGTCGGATAACCTTGAACTTAGCAAAGAGCTTGGAACCAGACACAGGGCAGCTGTGGGTATCAGTGAGATATCCGACAGTCTTACGGTTGTTGTTTCGGAAGAGACGGGCGCAATTTCAGTGGCGAGATTTGGTAATCTCACACGCGATATTACTTCTGACAGATTAGAGCAGGAGCTTTTGGATTTTTCGGGTAAAAATGACAATCCTAAAAGAAGCTTCTGGCACAGAAAGGGGGAGAGGTAAAAAGTATGCTATCGAGAATATGGATGAACACAAAGGAATTTGTAAAGAACATTTTTATGAACAACTTTTTATATAAGCTTCTATCCCTTGGAATAGCCATTATGATATGGCTTGTTATCATAAATGTCGCAGACCCGGTTACTACGCGTAATTTCAGCGGACTTGAGGTCAGTATAATCAATCAGTCGGCTATCACTTCGATCAATCAGGTATATGAGGTTATTGAGGGTCAGACTGTTGATTTTACTGTAAGGGGTAAAACAAGCGTTATAAAGGGTCTTAGTATATCGGATTTCAGTGCGTCGGCGGACCTTTCAAAGTTGTCTCCGGTATATGCGGCAGATATCGTGGTCAAGTGTGACAAAACGGATAATATAGAGATAGATACCAAGAACCGCATGCTTCTTGTAAAGCTTGAGGATGTGGCTTCTAAGAATATGCAGGTGACTGTGGAAACTGTGGGCGAAGCCGCGGAGGGATATTATGTGGACGATTTTGAGATAAAGCCTAATATTATTACCGTATCCGGAGGGGAATCGAAGATTGAACTTGTGGATTACATTAATGTTGAGGTGGATGTGAGTGGAGCGAAGAGAAGGTTTTCTACGAATGCTGCGCTTGTTGCATATGATGAGAACGGCAATGCTCTTGACTCCTCACATTATACATTTCTGTATAACGGGGATGTCATAAGTACCGTTGATGTGGTCGTAAGCATATATAATACCAAGGATATTCCGGTGAATATAAGCGTGGAGGGTACGCCGGAAGATGGATATGTATATAATGATGAATACGAATATACGCCGGAGATTATTACGATTGGCGGTCCGTCAAAGAGGATTGCCAATATAGATAGTGTGGAGATTCCGGTGGATATTACAGATGCAGTGGAACAGTATGAGACCAACCCGCTTATTACGAATTATCTTCCGGATGGAGTAAAGCTTGTAAGTTCCGAGGATAATATATCGGTAAGGATTCAGCTTGAAGCAGTAAATAATATACAGGTGGAGATAGAAGCCTCAGATATAACTATAAAAAATGCGCCTGAGAATATGAACGTTACTTTTCCTGATAATGATATTATAATTTTGGAGCTTGAGGGTACGGATGAACAGATTAGAGGCTTTAACAGCAGGAATGTCGGCGCATATATCGACCTTTCAGATGTGAGCGAGGGAACAAGCTATGTTCCGGTTCGCTATGAAAACGTATCTGACGAGTATATCAGAACTGATCCGTATATGATTCAGATTGATGTAAGCAGCGCTGATGCGACGTCCGAACCAACATCTGAGACGGATGCTGAACCGGCGCCTGAATTACAGTCCACGCCGGCAGATGAATCTTAGATGCGGTAACAGCAGATATAATAAAGCCCCGCCTTATGTAGCGGGGCTTTTGGTATGCCTTGTATAATGATTAATCTAGTACAATATCTTCAAGATCCTTTGACGGAAGCTTCCTGGTAGATTCTCTAACTGATTTGGCTACGGCAACTTTGGCGCTGTTGATAGGAGCTATGGTTCCGGCTCCTGCTACGCAGCCTCCCGGACAGCCCATGCCTTCAATAAGACATCCGTCCATTTTACCTGCTTTTGCAAGCATAAGAATCTTCCTGCAGTCGCTCAGGCCCTCTGCATGTTCAACATGTACAGGAACATCAGGATAGTACTCATTAATACATGCCGTTATGGCTGATGCTACGCCTCCGGCTACGGCATATCCTCTTCCTGCACCGGTTGCATTGTGCATTGCACGCCCCTTTTCGTAATTGTTAAAGTCGATCTTTCTGGCCTTAAATATAGCGGCGAGTTCTTCAAAGGTTATAACAAAGTCTACATCACTGCGTACCGTTCTTCTGGACGCCTCAAGCTTCTTGGCAGCGCATGGTCCGATAAACACTACCTTACTGTCAGGATGTTCCTTTTTGATGCTTCTTGCAGTTGCAACCATAGGAGTAAGTTCTGATGAAATACTCTTGATATTCTCAGGGAACTGCTTCTTGGCAAGCATGGCCCATGCAGGACAGCATGAGGTAAGAAGGAACGGAAGATTACCGGTTGTAACTTCCTTAACATAGTGGTGAGCCTCAGCAATGGCGCCGATATCTGCTCCAAGAGCAACCTCGTAGGCTTCGCTGAATCCGATATCCTTAAGGGCACTAAGCACCTGCTTCGGAGTGACATCGCTTCCGAACTGCCCCTCAAATGCAGGAGCAATGGCGGCAATGACCTGCCCACCTTCTTTTATACATTTAATCATCTGATATATCTGGGACTTATCTGCAATGGCGCCGAATGGACAGCTTACCATGCACTGACCGCATGATACACATATCTCTGAATCAATCTGGGCGCGTCCCAACTCGTCCGTTGTGATTGCGCTAACGCCACATGCCTTAGCACATGGTCGTTCCTTCTTAACTATAGCTTCATAAGGACATATAGCCTTACATTTTCCGCATTTAATACATTTATCCTGATCAATTACAGCACGTCCGTTTACACGGGAGATAGCACCTTTAGGGCAAACCTCCATACAAGGATGTGCAACACAGCCACGGCATGCGTCGGTTACCATGTAAACATTATCCTCGCATCTGTCGCATGCCGAAGGTATAACCTGCATAAGCGGCGGCTCATAATATTTCTCTGTGATATTACTTTCTTCAAAACCTGATGTCAAATGCACGGCGCGGTCGGACGGCCTTAATGAAAGACCCATCGCAAGTCTGATACGCTCAGATGCTATCGCACGCTCTCTCCATACGCTCTCCCTGTATCGTGGTTCGTCCGTAGGAGATATTGAAAACGGAATAGCCTCAAGAGCCTGTGTAACATTATCTGACTCATATGCGGCGCGCGCAACTTCCTCAAGCACTTTTCCGCGGATTTTTGAAACGGATGTTTCGATTCCTCTCATTTGTCTGCCTCCTTTTTATGTAGTATATTAAAAATTATATTAAATGACATATATGATGTCAAGATAAATGAAAGATTTAAACATTTTTAACTTGATAATGTAATTATTAAGTGATAAAATTTATATATAATTTTTGTGCGGAAATAATGTTTTTGGAGGATTGCATGTATAATAACGGTCTTAGAACGATTGCGGTATTTGTTTCTGATATGCAGGATATCTACAATCGGGTTATATGTCAGCATATTTCGCTTAGAGCTAAAGAGCTTAATTATAATGTTGCAATACTTCACTGGAATAATCCATACACACCGTATGAGGGATATCTTAAGGGAGAGGCCCGGATATTTGACATGTTCGATTATTCCACTATTGATGCTGCAATATATTTAAAGGATATTTTTAATAAGGAAGATGTTGAGAAGGGTATTGAGGAAAGACTCGATCAGTATGTCGATGGTCCGAAGGTATCCATCAGACTTCCCATGGATGGGTATTATAATATTCTGCTTAACGACATAGAAGGTATTAGGAATATTATAAAACATCTGATAGAGGTTCACGGTCTTAAGAGGATTGCATACATGTCAGGAAAGAAAGAGATGAGGGATGCAAAGCTCAGACTTTCGGTGTATAAAGAGGTTATGGATGAGTATAATCTTCAATACGACGACAGTTATATCTTTCATGGGGATTATTGGAAGGAAAAGGGTAATGAGGCTGTGGATTATTTTCTATCCTCGCCGTTAGGAGTTCCGGAGGCTATCGTATGCGCCAATGATTATATGGCTTTCTCCGTAATGGATGCATTGGCCATCAGAGGCTATAAGATACCTGACGATATGATTGTAACAGGCTTTGATAATTATGATAACGACAGAAGATATATGCCGTCTCTTACGACAGCGGATGTTCCTCTTGATGTGATAGGAAGGATGTCGGTTGATATAATTGATGATGTATTCTGTGGACGTCCCCGTGATATGGAAACATATGTGGATGCAGTGATGACTGTAGGAGAGAGTTGCGGCTGTATAGATAATGATATATGGAATAAAGCGCTTAAGTACATGAAGAATGACAATGAGACCGGCGGAAAGCTTTTGTCACGAGATATCAGACTTTTCTGTGTTGCTCTTCAGGATGCCGATAATCTTGACGATCTTATATATGTTACGGATAACCAGATGTACATTAACGGTAATTATAATAATTTCTTCCTCTGCCTTAAGAAGGATTTTGATCTGGATGAGATCAGACGTTTTAACATGGAAGCGAAGGAGATCGGTGATTCTGATAAGGACATGGTGTGCGTGCTTTCCATGTTAAACAGAGCCAATCTCTTTAAGGAACCGTTTTTATTTGATTCAAAAACGCTCATTCCGCCATGCTATATAACGGAAGAACCTCAGATATACTATTTTTCATCGATTCATTATCTTGAGGATGTGTATGGATATACGGCCATAAACTTTTATGATTATAATGGGTTACAGAACGATTATTATTCGTTTTCAATCAATCTTGGCAATGCCCTGATATCACTTTCAAAGAAGCAGATACTTGAAAGGGCCCTAAGGGAGCTTGAGGAATTGTATATAAGCGACGCTCTTACAGGACTGTTTAACAGACGTGGATTTGAATTTAAGGCCAAGCAGATGTTTGATGAGTGTGTTGCCAATGATGTGCCGTTTGCATTCATTACAATGGATATGGATGGCCTCAAATATATTAACGATACGTTTGGACATATGCAGGGCGATATTGCCATATGCACACTCGCCGACGCAATGAAATATGCGTCCGTTGGCAATGAGATATGCGCCCGCGTGGGCGGTGATGAATTCGACGTCTTTGCAAGGGCATACACAAAAGATGACGCTGATTTATTCATAAGTAAAATATACGAATATCTCAAACAATGTAATGATGCTGAAGGCGCCCAATATACCATTGATGCAAGTTATGGAGTGATTGCCGTTTCAGGCAGTCAGGAAAAGCATACATTCAAATATTACATGAAACTTGCTGATGTTCGCATGTATCAGAATAAGAAGAAAAAGCGCAGCGGCAAATAAGTTACTCGAACAGGTGATCAAGGAAGCTTACAGCGGCAGGAACTCTGCTTCCGGTCACTATGATACCCATTACCGGAGTGGTCTGCGCACCGCCCAATGATGAATACACTTTACTGTCCGTAAGAACTATACCGCAGGGATACGTCTCGTCGGGACGTATCGTAGATAGTTCTTCGGGCGCATTTTTATCTGAATTTTCTTCCAGCTCAGGATAGTATATATATTCCGAATACCTACTTAATTGTTCATCACTTAATATATCCCTAAGGTCGTAAAAGCAACCAAGAGAAGCGTAGTGGTTAAAGTAATCCGGATCGGCGATAATTATATCAAGCTGCTTTGCATATATATAAGAAGTAATCCTTTGTGCAGCTGCCGATGCATTGCCATCCGCACTTCCTGAGAGCATGTAGTTATCTTCGATATTTACTTTTTCTTTGGAAGGATCCCCATCAAGGTGCTTAAGGAAATCTGCCGACAGCTCATCAAGTGCGTCGGGTTCAAGCCTGTCGTTAATTACCGTGGCGTATAGTGCAATATCTCTGTAATTGCTTACCGCATCATATATAAGATAAGAAACGATGACGACAACAAGCAGTCCCACAAGGATAGGAGCAAGATAGTAATCCTTAAACCATGCGGAGCGTTCTTTTTTATTCATGCTGTTCCATAACTCTTTATCTGAACCGGATTTGTGTTCCCTGTATATGGAAGCGTCATCATCCAGAACAGTCTTTTTTTCATCGATTTCTATAGCCATATTTTCCTCCTGTGCAATTACAGTGATTATAATGTATATTGAAGTATCGCATGTTTTTTGTCAAGGGAAAACTGAGATTTCGATTTTTTCAAAAAAAAGCTTGCATTACCCATAAGGCTCTGTTATAATAGCATTCGTTGAGAATATTGGGCTATCGCCAAATGGTAAGGCACTGGACTCTGACTCCAGCATTTCAAGGTTCGAATCCTTGTAGCCCAGCTGTTGAACCTGAAGGGTATACTTTCAGGTTCTTTTTGTTGTAATTACATGTATACTGATGACCAATTTGCTGTTGACAAAGAAAGTATGGATTGCTACAATGAAGTTTGATATTAAAGGCAGAAAGTTGGTATTATGATATGGAAAATAGTAAAAAAATAATGGTATTATCCATACTTGTTGATAATACCTCGGGTGTTTTAAGCAGAGTTTCAGGCCTTTTCAGCAGAAGAGGTTATAATATTGACAGCTTAACTGTCGGTGAGACGGAGAATCCGCTTATCTCAAGGATGACCGTTGTGGCTACCGGAGATGAGGGAATTCTTGAACAGATTAAGAAGCAGGTATCCAAGCTTGAGGACGTAAGGGAGATAGTTGAGCTTACGCCGGATTCTTCTGTTTGCAGGGAGCTTATTCTGATAAAGGTTCGTGCAACCACCGAAGAGAGGACAAGTCTCAATACTATCGCAAGCATATTCAGGGCTAATGTTGTTGACGTTTCGGCTGAGTATATGATGATAGAGCTTACGGGAACCATCAGCAAGATAGATGCATTTATTAAGCTGTTAGACGGCTTCGAAATAGACGAACTTGTACGTACCGGAATCACCGGTCTGACAAGGGGATTTGTTCGATAGGCGACTACATATATCATAATCTAGGAGGAATTTAAAATGGCAAAGATTTATTATCAGGAAGACTGTAATCTGTCAATGTTAGAAGGAAAGACTATTGCAGTTATCGGCTACGGAAGTCAGGGACATGCTCATGCGCTTAACGCTAAGGAGTCCGGATGCGATGTAATCATCGGATTATATGAAGGCTCCAAGTCATGGGCTAAGGCTGAGGCTCAGGGATTTAAAGTATATACAGCTGCAGAAGCTGCAAAGAGGGCAGACGTTATAATGATTCTCATTAATGATGAACTTCAGGCTGCAATGTATAAGAAGGATATTGAGCCATACCTTGAACCCGGCAACATGCTTATGTTCGCTCACGGTTTCAATATTCATTTTGGACAGATCGTTCCACCGGCTGATGTGGATGTAACAATGATCGCACCTAAGGGACCGGGACATACGGTAAGAAGCGAATATCAGGCAGGTAAAGGTGTTCCTTGCCTTGTGGCTGTTCATCAGGATGCTACCGGACAGGCTCTTGATAAGGCGCTTGCATATGCGCTTGCAATCGGAGGCGCAAGAGCCGGAGTTCTTGAGACAACATTCAGAACAGAGACAGAGACAGACCTTTTTGGTGAGCAGGCAGTACTTTGCGGAGGTGTGTGCGCACTTATGCAGGCAGGATTTGAGACTCTGTGTGAGGCAGGATATGATCCTCGTAACGCATATTTTGAATGTATCCATGAGATGAAGCTCATCGTAGACCTTATCTATCAGAGCGGATTTGCAGGAATGAGATATTCTATATCAAATACAGCTGAATATGGTGATTATATTACAGGACCTAAGATCATCACTGAAGAGACTAAGAAGACCATGAAGAAGATCCTTAAGGACATTCAGGATGGAACATTTGCAAAAGATTTCCTCTTAGATATGTCACAGGCAGGCGGAAAGGCTCACTTTACAGCCATGAGAAAGCTTGCTGCTGAGCATCCTTCTGAAAAGGTTGGAGAAGAGATTCGTAAGCTATACAGCTGGAATGGCGAAGACAAGCTTATCAATAACTAATACAATACCTGAATCAATATGATTACAAACGTCCATGAAATATGTTTCATGGACGTTTGATTTAAAACTACGGAGGTATTATATGGATGGGCAGAGCGTATATACAAGAAATTATCGTAGGAATGTAAAAGAAGCCGATAAACTCACGGATGAAGAATTAGCAGACATTCTAAAAAGACATGTTGGCAGAATCGGTACCAGACGCGAAAGAGATATGATAATAAGCGAGTATCTGACAATGATCGTTAATATGGCGGCAAGATATGCCAACAGGGGAGTTCATTCTGATGAGCTTATACAGGAAGCCAATCTTATGCTTGTTCTTGCCGTAGATGAACTTGGAGAATCTGCTCCGGATCATATCGTTAATAACAATAACATAAAAACGGCAGTCGATATGTTCATAAGGGACAGAATACGACAGTGCATGATCGATATGATCGACAGGGAGAATAATGATATAAGCGAGTTCGGAGCCGCAATTGCAAAGGCAGGCCTTGTATATGAGGCGGCAAAACAGTTGGCTGAGGATAACGGAAGAGTGGCAAGCATATCCGAGCTTTCAGAATATACCAGAATATCCATGGATGAGATAGAGGATATAATAAAGTTTGCGGGCAATACAATTGAGACCGGAGACGGAAAAGACCTAAAGGGGATAAACGATGAAATCAGTTAAGGTATATTACAAGAAACTTAATGAAAATGCAATTACGCCGTGTTATGGAAGCGGCCGTTATGGTACATACGGGAATAGCGGTGGAGCTTCCAAAGTATACGGTAGGACTTGTATACGCAAGAAGCGGACTTGCATGCAAAAAGGGAGTCGCACCGGCAAATAAGGTAGGAGTTATTGATTGTGATTACAGAGGAGAGATAATGGTTGCACTTTACAATCACTCTGATATACCTGTAAGTATAGAGCCCGGCGACAGGATAGCACAGATGGTCATAACACCGTATCTGTACGGTGAATACGAGGAGTGCGAAAAGCTTTCCGACACCGTCAGGGGGGCCGGCGGATTTGGCTCGACAGGCATGAAATAGGATAATGTATCATTTGTCGAAAATATTTTCAATAAAATCCTTGAAAAAATGACAAATATTGGTTATAGTGTAAAAGAAGTAATGATTTACAATTATTACCACTAATATTGTATAGGAGGATATGCACTATGACGAAAACGAGGATTTTAATTGCAGATGATAATGAAAGAATGGTAGTAAGCTTAAGTGACCTTATTGCGGGTGAGGACGACATGGAGGTGTGTGCTACGGCTAACGACGGCGCCGAGGCTATCGAGAAAATAGAGAAGTACAAACCTGATGTCGTTCTTTTGGATATTATAATGCCGAAGATTGACGGCCTGGGAGTTATCGAGAAGGTCAAAAAAGCTGATGGCGCAGAGAAGACGCCGGAGTTTATCGTTATCTCGGGTATTGGACAGGATATGGTTACGGAGAATGCATTTGAGCTCGGCGCAGCATATTATATATTAAAGCCCTTTGAAAATGAAGTGGTTCTGTCAAGAATAAGAAAACTACGCACAAGTCTGAAAGGCAAATTCGTGGCATCAGGCGCAGGAGTATACGATAATATATTTACGAGAAGAGAGCATGACCTTGAATCGGATGTCACCAATATAATACATGAAATCGGTGTTCCTGCACATATTAAGGGATATCAGTATCTCAGGGATGCGATTATGATGTCGGTAAATGACGGAGAGATGTTAAATTCAATCACCAAGCTTTTGTACCCGTCGATAGCAAAGAGACACAAGACAACGCCAAGCAGGGTAGAACGTGCGATAAGACATGCCATAGAGGTTGCGTGGAGCAGAGGAAAGATGGATACCATCGACGAATTATTTGGCTATACTGTCAATAATGGCAAAGGAAAACCGACTAATTCCGAATTTGTTGCACTTATTGCGGACAAAATAAGACTTGAGTACAAACTCAGGGCATAAATGGGGCAAATTCCGGTTAAAATCTCCCCAAATATTATTGATTATTGTACAAATATATCATATTATGGAGTAAGAGGATATGTAACGAATTATATATTAATGTGTGGAGGTTAGGGATTATGAAGAGGATATTATTTTTGGCGTCCGAGGCAGTTCCGTTCATTAAAACAGGCGGACTTGCGGATGTGGTCGGTGCGCTTCCAAAGATGTTTAATAAGGAAGAATATGATGTCCGTGTTATGCTTCCAAAGTACATGGCAATGTCACAGGAGTATAAGGACAGGATGCAGTATGTGACTCATTTTTATCTTGAGCTTGCGTGGCGTAAGCAGTACGTGGGAATCTTACAGCTGGAATATGAGGGAGTAATCTTTTATTTTGTTGACAATGAGTTCTATTTTGCGGGGGATAAGCCGTACGGCAATATTTACGAGGATGTTGAGAAGTTTGCGTTCTTCTGTAAAGCATCGCTTTCGGCGCTGCCGCTTATTGATTTCAGACCTGATATTATTCATTGTCATGACTGGCAGACGGGACTTGTTCCGGTATATCTTAAGGATACCTTCAGTCTTGGTGAATTCTATCGTGGAATCAGGTCGATTATGACTATTCATAATCTCAAATTCCAGGGCATATGGGATACAAAGACCATAAAGGATATAACGGGTCTTAGTTCGTATTATTTTGCTCCGGATAAGCTTGAGGCATATGGTGATGCCAATTATCTTAAGGGTGGAATAGTATATGCTGACTACGTTACCACAGTCAGCCGCACATATGCCGAGGAGATTAAGACTCCGTTCTACGGTGAGAAGCTTGACGGGCTTATGAATGCAAGGTCTAACTGCCTGCGGGGAATAGTTAACGGTATCGATTATGATGAGTATAATCCGGCTACTGACCCGTTAATTTATCATAATTATGACAGTACCAATTTCAGAAAAGAAAAAATCAAGAATAAGCGGGCGCTTCAAAAAGAACTTGACCTTAAGCAGGACGATAAGGTATTCATGCTTGGAATAGTATCCAGACTTACTGACCAGAAGGGACTTGACCTTGTGGAGTGTGTTATGGAAGAGATATGCAGCGAGGGTACACAGTTTGTTATACTTGGAACCGGCGATGCCAAATACGAGAATCTGTTCAGGCATTATGAATGGAAGTATCACGGCAGGGTTTCGGCAAGTATCTATTACAATAACGAACGCTCCCACAGAATATATGCCGCATGCGACGCATTTTTGATGCCGTCATTGTTTGAACCTTGCGGACTCAGTCAGCTTATGAGTCTCAGATACGGCACGGTCCCTATTGTACGTGAGACGGGCGGACTTAAGGATACTGTAGAGCCTTACAACGAATACGAGGGCACTGGTACCGGATTTTCTTTCTGCAATTACAATGCTCACGAGATGCTTGGAACCATCAATTATGCAAAGAATGTATTCTATAACAGAAAGAGAGAGTGGAATAAGATAATCGACAGGGGAATGGCTAAGGATTTCTCGTGGAATTCGTCTGCAAGGGAGTATGAGAAGCTTTATAATGAGCTGCTGGGCTGGTAAATTATAATAATTTTGTAAAGCATTGCATTTTACTCTTGAATTTTATGGATATGTTATGTAAAATGGATACACAGTTTGTGGTAATTTATCAACCTTTCAAACTATCTATGTAAAACACTTTATAGGAGGAATTTGAAATGTCAGTAAAAGTTGCAATTAATGGTTTTGGACGTATCGGTCGTCTTGCTTTCAGACAGATGTTTGGAGCTGATGGTTACGAAGTAGTAGCTATCAATGACCTTACCAGTCCTAAGATGCTTGCTCATCTGCTTAAGTATGATTCTTCACAGGGAAGATATGTTGCTATCGGTGAGGAAGATCAGGTAACAGCTGATGATGAGGCTGGTACAATCACTGTTAAGGGTAAGACAATTAAGATTTACAAAGAGCCGGATGCTAATAACTGCCCATGGGGAGAGATTGGCGTAGACGTTGTATTAGAGTGCTCAGGATTCTATACATCCAAAGCTAAGGCTCAGGCTCATATTAATGCGGGTGCTAAGAAGGTTGTTATCTCTGCACCGGCAGGTAACGATCTTAAGACGATTGTATACAATGTAAACCATGAGACATTGACAAAGGATGACAAGATTATTTCTGCTGCTTCATGTACAACTAACTGCCTTGCACCTATGGCTAAGGCTCTTAATGATCTTGCAGGAATCAAGTCAGGTATCATGTCAACGATTCATGCATACACAGGAGACCAGATGATCCTTGATGGTCCTCAGAGAAAGGGTGACCTTAGAAGATCACGTGCAGGAGCTGTTAATATCGTTCCTAACTCAACAGGAGCTGCTAAGGCAATCGGTCTTGTTATTCCGGAACTTAACGGAAAGCTTATTGGTTCAGCACAGCGTATTCCAACTCCTACAGGTTCAACTACAATCCTTGTTGCTACAGTAGAGAAGTCAGTTACTAAGGAAGAGATCAATGCAGCTATGAAGGCAGCAGCTAATGAGTCATACGGATATAACGAGGAAGAGATCGTATCCTCAGATATCGTTGGTATGAAGTATGGTTCACTCTTCGACGCTACTCAGACAATGGTTGGAGAGGACAACCTTGTACAGGTAGTTTCATGGTATGATAATGAGAATTCATATACAAGCCAGATGGTTAGAACAATTAAGTATTTTGCAGAGTTAGGCTGATATATGGATTAATACGATCCTTAAGGGTCCGGTCTTTATGGACCGGACCTTTGTTATTTAGACAAACTGAAAGGAGTATTACAAAATGTTAAATAAAAAGAGTGTTGATGACATTAATGTTAAAGGCAAAAGAGTGCTCGTACGTTGTGATTTTAACGTGCCTCTTAAGGATGGTCAGATTACGGACGAGAATCGTCTCGTAGCAGCGCTTCCTACCATTAAGAAGCTTATTGGCGACGGCGGAAAGATTATTCTCTGCTCACATCTTGGTAAGCCAAAGGGAGAGCCTAAGCCTGAGCTTTCACTTGCACCTGTAGCAAAGAGACTTTCAGAGCTTCTTGATACGGAAGTTAAATTTGCTGCAGATCCTGAGGTTGTAGGACCTAATGCCAGAGCAGCAGTTGAAGCGATGAACGATGGTGACGTTGTTCTTCTTGAGAACACACGTTATCGTATTGAAGAGACTAAGAATGGAGAGGCGTTCTCTAAGGACCTTGCATCTCTTTGTGACGTATTTGTCAATGATGCATTTGGTACGGCACACAGGGCACACTGCTCTAACGTAGGTGTAAGCGCACTTGTTGATACGGCTGTTGTTGGTTATCTTATGCAGAAGGAGATTGATTTCCTTGGCAATGCGGTAGAGAATCCGGAGAGACCATTTGTTGCCATTCTTGGTGGCGCAAAGGTTGCTGATAAGCTCAATGTTATCAATAACCTTCTTGAGAAATGCGATACGCTTATAATCGGAGGAGGTATGGCATATACATTCCTTAAGGCTAAGGGTTATGAGATAGGAACTTCTCTTGTAGATGATGAAAAGATTGATTATTGTAAGGAAATGATGGAAAAGGCTGCTAAGCTTGGCAAGAACCTCCTTCTTCCTATCGATACAACCATAGCAAGCCAGTTCCCAAATCCTATAGACGCACCGGTTGACGTACAGATAGTATCATCTGATGCAATTCCGGCTGACATGCAGGGTCTTGATATCGGTACCAAGACGGCAGAGCTCTTCTCTGAGACAGTTCGTTCTGCTAAGACTGTTGTATGGAACGGACCTATGGGTGTATTTGAGAATCCTACTCTTGCAAAGGGAACATTAGCAGTTGCACAGGCTATGGCAGACGCAGAGGCTACCACGATTATCGGTGGTGGAGATTCGGCTGCAGCAGTTAACCAGCTTGGATTTGGCGATAAAATGAGCCATATTTCAACGGGTGGCGGCGCTTCGCTTGAATTCCTTGAAGGAAAAGAGCTTCCCGGCGTTGCAGCAGCTAATAACAAATAACACTAAGAAAGTTGAGGTTTAATATATTATGCGTAGGAAAATTGTCGCAGGTAACTGGAAAATGAATAAGACTCCAAGCGAGGCTGTTGCATTATGTAATGAGCTTAAAGAGCTTGTAAAGAGCGACAGTGTCGACGTTGTATACTGTGTACCGGCCATAGATATAGTACCTGTAGTAGAGGCAGTTAAGGGTACGAATGTAGAAGTCGGAGCAGAGAATATGTACTTCGAGGACAAGGGTGCATACACTGGTGAGATATCTGCAGAGATGCTTGTGGATGCAGGAGTCAAATATGTAATAATCGGTCATTCAGAGCGCAGGGATTATTTCAAGGAGGATGATGAACTCCTTAATAAGAAAGTAAAGAAGGCTTTTGAGGCAGGTCTTACACCTATTCTTTGCTGTGGTGAGTCACTTAAGCAGAGAGAGATGGGAGTAACCATGGACTTTATAAGATTCCAGATAAAGTCCGATCTTGACGGCGTTGCAGCTGATCAGGTTAAGGATATGGTTATTGCTTACGAGCCAATATGGGCAATCGGTACCGGAATGACTGCAACAACAGAGCAGGCTGAGGAAGTGTGCAAGGGTATCCGTGACTGCATAGCTGAGATGTATGATGAGGCTACTGCAGAGGCTGTACGTATACAGTATGGCGGAAGCGTTAATGCAGGTAATGCTGCAGAGCTTTTTGCACAGCCTGATATCGATGGAGGTCTTGTGGGAGGAGCATCTCTTAAAGCTGATTTCGGTAAGATAGTTAATTACTAATTATACATTTTGTATACAATTATATGCCGGGGTGTGT
>CASFAQ010000042.1 GCA_949292725.1 uncultured Eubacteriales bacterium
AGGATATTCTTTGCAGTATCCACGTCAACCTCAAGTGCCTGCGCGATATGCACGGTCTCAACCGCATCTCCCATAGAAAACAGTATTGCTTCACATGCGGCCATAAGAATATCCTCATTCATAATCTGACTATCCATTAATTTTCTCCTCTGTCTGAAAGGATTATATCGTCGCCTGTCTCGCTCTGCGTTGCATATATAATCCCGGTTTTCATAAGTTCTAAAACTGCAAGAAATGATACAATAACATATCTGACGTCATCCCTCTGCGACAATATATCCCTGAAACTTATATTTCTTTTACCTTTAATATAATCCTTCATATCGGCTATTCTGTCAGAGATGCTTATTTCTTCCTTTTCTATTCTTCCAAATCTGCTCCTTATCGGATCAACCCTGTCCTCCTTACGCTTTAGTATCATTTCAAATATATCCTGAAGCTGCTTCATGGTCACTCCGTAAAGAAGCTCGCCGGTATCGACCTCTTCTTCATAATCAGCAATATCCTCCGGCATATCCTGCTTTTTATATACGACTCTTGAGGCATCGGCCTGTCTGTTTTTTAATTCATACGATGCATATTTATACATTTTATACTCTAAAAGTCTGCTGACAAGCTCCGTTCTCGGGTCCTCATCCTCATCCCCGTCTTCTTTATCGTTATCGGGAGGAATGAGCATCTTTGATTTGATCCTTATAAGCGTCGCGGCCATTACAAGAAATTCACTTAATGTATCCATATCCTCTGTCTGTATCTTTTCAATATATTCAAGATACTGGTCTGTAATCAGGACAATGGGTATATCATATATATCTATTTTATGTTTTTCAATAAGATGAAGTAAAAGGTCAAGCGGTCCTTCAAACACTTCAAGCTTTACCGGTATTGCCATTACTGCTCCTCCTTAGTGTTATGGACATTATCTCCGGTGGATTAAATATCCTGACGGGTATCGTATGGGAACCAAGTCCGCGGCTCAGATACATCTTTGAATTTCCCATTGTATATTCTCCGAAATCATAATGCGGAAAAAGCCTGAACGACGGGGAAATTACACCGCCTATATACGGCAGAACTACCATTCCGCCATGTACATGCCCCGATATAACCACATCAGCATTCCACTTTGCGTACTCTCTGAAATACTCGGGATTATGCGCCAGAAGTATGTTAAAATCATCTTCTTTTGCTCTGCCTATCAGGGAATTAATATAGTCATCAGGCATGATTTCCTGATGCCTGTATATTTTCTGATAATACGACATTTTTATATTAAGTCCGGTAATTCTGATCCTTTCATTCTTGCGCGTTATATATAAGGATCTGTTATTAAGAAAATTAATCCCAAGACTTCTTAGGGCATCCCTGTATCTTATATAACGAGCGTGTGTCCGCCTGTTGATACCAAGCTTAAGCTCATGATTACCATACGAATAATATATATCAAATTCCCTTGAAAGCCTGTAAAGCAGTTCCAATGCGACGTCCATATTCTTAGAATAATCCGTTATCATATCTCCCGCACATACAATAATGTCGGGCTCAAGCTTTCTTATGCACTCAATAAGACTCCTGTTGTCCTTACCAATCTCATTACAGTGCAAATCAGAAACAGCCGCAATCCTAAATTCATCGAATTCCAACGGAACCCTACAGGATGAATATTCATATTCAGTTACGGATACTATATTGCTCACTTGCGTCCGCTCCTTATATATATTTTCTTACCAGATATAATAACACAAATTGGAGCGGATAAAAAGCATACATGAAATATTTGAAGCCATATCCCCTCTTCCCGTTATATAATTCCGTAAATAAAAGCGCGCATGCTCCTGCGGGCTGCCCATAATACACATTTAAAACCGCAACTGATATAATCCTCCCCGCTCTAAAACGTCTGAAAACGTAAAGCATAAATATCTGAACGATTCCAAACATGCCATAATCCGCCCTTAAGGCCTGCGCGATAATGCATGCGGCAACAACGACCGCAATCTTCATAATCATGGGCGTAAGCTCGTTATCAAACATATACACCATGCACAGTCCGATACAAAGCGTAAAAAAAACATTCTGATGGCTAAGGTTTACGATCTTTCCAAAACCCACAGCAAGATCGAATGGAATCTCCGAAATAACGGCAAATATAAACAGCCTCAGAATGTACCTTCCTATATCGGAGGTGTGATAATACCCCTCAATCAGAGAAAAACAGAATATAGGAAACGCAATCCTTCCTATACCTCTCATAACCATGTATATCTCATGATACCTCCATATATAAGGAATGCACAAGGCAATATGATCTATAAGCATCGCCGACATCGCAATATATTTGATGGCAGCGCCTGACAGGATTCCTGTTACTGATAATTTTGACATTTTCTTCCCCACTTGTTAAACTATCTACACAACAACAACCTCAATTTTAAACGTTAAATGAAAGGAAGTCAAATATGTATTATAAATTACCAACCACCCTGTACTGTGAAAAAGACTGCGTAATGCGCCATTCATCGGATATATCCACCTATGGCAGGTACGCATACATTATAACCGGCAGACATTCTTCCAAAACAAATTCATCACTTTCCGATACGGTAAGCGCACTTAAAGCATGCGGAATAAAATACCGGATATTTGACGGAATAGATGAGAATCCGTCGATAGAAAATATTATGAAAGCCGTAGCCATGTCTGATAAAGACTGCGATTTTGTAATAGGTATCGGCGGCGGCTCTGCCCTTGATGCATCAAAAGCTGTTGCAATGCTTATGGCAAATCCGGAAGAAAATGAGGACTGTCTGTATGACTCCGGTAAGACGCTTTGTCATCTCCCTGTTGTAACCATACCTACCACCTGCGGTACGGGTTCAGAGATAACACCTTATTCAATACTTACAATACATAAGAAAAGAACCAAAAAAAGTCTTCCTCACAAAATATACCCTTCTCTGGCACTGATAGACCCTACTTACCTTGCGAGCGCATCGGATACAATTATAAGAAATACTGCAATCGACGCCCTTGGCCACCTTATCGAAAGCTATATAAATACAGGCGCAACCGACATAAGCCAGATGTTCTGTATACACGCTCTTAAGGGCTGGAGGGATATATATAGTATACTTACAGAGAAAAAAAGAGATTATGAATCATACGAAAAACTTATGATGACGTCTGCCTGTGCCGGAATGGCAATATCACATACCGGCACATGTCTCCCGCACGGCATGAGCTACAGCATAACCTATGAACATAATATACCACATGGAAAAGCTGTGGGAGTTTTTCTTGGCGCATTTGTCGACCATGCGTCTGTTGCCATGCAAAATGATATTCTGTCGCTATGCGGATTTGATAACGGAGAATCGCTTCATGACGCCATCACAAATCTGTGCGGAACAGTCTCGCTTAATGAAGACGAGGTGGAGACAGCTATAACATTCATGAGCGAAAATACTGCTAAGCTTAAGAGCTGTCCGTATCCTGTTGACAAGGATATCCTGAGGGATATGTATGAAAGAAGTATTATCATTGTATGATGAGTAACCTATCATCATCCGACATAAGCCGCTCATGAAGCGGCTTTTTTTGCTTCATTCTTGTCATTTCGATAAGTCCCAGCGACGTCATGTCAAGAACATTGGTACTGATTCTTTCTTTTTCCGAAAGGTGCTTAAGTTCTGATAAAAGTGCGTCATTGTGTTCTTCATTTCTCATGTCTATGAAATCTATTATAATAATTCCGGACAGATTTCTAAGTCTCAACTGACGCATTATCTCGTTTGCAGCTTCTATATTAATGTTAAAGAAGGTCTGCTCGGTGTCATTGTTATTGTTTACGGCCTTACCGGAATTAACATCTATAACGATACAGGCCTCAGTAACATCTATTATAAGATAGGCGCCGCTATCAAGCCACACCTTTTTTTTGAGCAGTCTTTTAATTTTATCGGAAATACTAAAGAGTGCATCAAGCGAAAAACCTCTGTCATCATAAAATGATATAATGTTCGAAAATTCGGGTTCCGCACTACTGACATATTCCATGATATCGTCATAAATATAAGGAATATCCGTAACTATACGCGTAAGCTGATTAAGATTACTGTTCTTTACGGCATCTATATATTCGGGAGGTGCCTTATACAGTCTGGTATATGTCTTACTGTGAACTGCCTTATCCAATATCTCCTTGTATAGCATTGAAAGATATCTCTTCTCCTCAAGAATTTTGGCATCAGACGCATGTTCCGCATTTGTCCGCACTATAAATCCATAATCCTCATCGTTAAGGTCAAAAAGCTCCTTTAACTCATTCCTTCTTTGTCTGTCCTTTATCTTTCTGGATATACTGATTCCTTTTTTTCTGGTTAGAATAAGATACCTGCCCGGAATGGATAATGTGGACGTCACTGCCTGATTCTTGGTCTTAACACTGTCCTTGATAATCTGCACAATAACATCCTGCTCCCTCTTTAGCGCATCCTTACAGCTTATCATTCCGCCCTTGAGAACAAGCGGAGCTTCATATGATTTGCACTGCATAAAACAAGGATTTGCACCTCCTATATCCACAAATGAAGCATTTATATTATTTACTATGTTCTTAACCTTTCCGATATAGATATCGTCTATATTATATTCCTTTCTGTTACCACATATAATGATATCCGAGAGTGTATTATCGCAGAACCACGCACACACAACGCATCCCGCAATTTCCGTAATAACAAGTTCCATATCGCCCTCCATCAACATTCGGACATTGAAATATATCTGTCAGATAAAGTATACATATCTATTCTCATAATCTGACAGTCAGGCATCTTAATACAATTATGCCTGCAGAAGGAATCTATAATCATCTCAGGTTTGATATTAAGAGAACTTCCTGCCGTACACATAAGATAAAAACAGCCCGCATCTTCATTCATATATTTCTTTTCATAATCATAATCAAATTCGGCAATCACAGACACTTTTTTTGCAAATGATTCATATGACGTATCAAATGCCTGAATGTTAGAGATAAGTTCTATGTCCCTTTTTGATTTTTTGGTCTCTTTTGTATATATAATCTCATCAGCGTCATCCAGATACTCATATATCCGTCCGGGAATAGAGACGTCTTCAAAATATATACAATACGATGCGGCAGCAAGCTGTGACATAGACGGTTTGGAATCATCCGGGATTATATAGAACCCGGTAACATTGATAAGTCCATTCGAATTATCGTTGATAATCTTGCTCCACTCTTCCACGGTATAGCTTGTATTTCCGTCAATATCCTTTCGAAAGCCGTTATAATTAAGCGACTCAAGCGACACGTCAAGATACTCCCCAATGCTTGTAAGTCCAATGCCAAGCGGTGATGCAAAAGACATTATCTGATGTGGATTAAATCCCTTCGAATATGATACATCAAGGCCGCTCCTTCTAAAAAGTTTCTGAAAATATCTCATAAGGTCAAGATGCCCTATATACATCATTGAACCCATTTTATTAAATCGTAACCTTGCTTTCATTAGAATGCACAGCCCCTTTCAAGATAAGCTCCCGCTCCGCAGCCTGAACATGACTCCCTGCAGTTAGGAGTTATAACGCCCTTCTTTGCCCTTTCGTATTCACGTATAAGAAATGATCTGGTAACTCCGATATCTATGAAATCCCAAGGAAGCACCTCATCCGTACTTCTTTCTCGTTCTGTATAAAACGACGGATCTATATCATTTGTTTTAAAAGCATTATCCCATATATCAGGCTTAAAAAACTCGCTCCATGCATCAAAGATACATCCGTTCTTATAAGCGGAGAAGATTACCTGCGAAAGTCTTCTGTCCCCTCTTGCAAGCACTCCCTCAAGAACCGACAGCTCCGAATCATGACAGTTATATTTGATGCTCTTCTGGTTAAGCTGCTGTCGTATCTTTCCCAACAGGAAATTCTTCTTTTCTGTAAATTCCTCCGCTCTGTTCATGGACGCCCATTGAAACGGAGTAAAAGGCTTCGGTACAAAAAGTGACGTACTGACTACTATATTAACCTTGCCACATCTTTTTTCTTTCGGTATGGTATAGTATTCAGACGCTATATCGTCAGCAAGCTTTGCTATCTCTTCTATGTCATCGAACTCCTCCATCGGAAGCCCAAGCATAAAATACAGTTTTACCCTGTTCCATCCGCCGTTAAATGCCTGCATGGCTCCGTCAAGAATCACTTCCTTTGTAAGCCCCTTATTAATCACGTCTCTCAGACGCTGCGAGCCCGCCTCGGGAGCAAATGTAAGACTGCTCTTTCTTATATCCTGCACCTTGCTCATTACATCCAGTGAAAATGCATCTATTCTAAGTGAGGGCAACGATATATTGACCTTCTTATCCTTAAATTCATCTATGAGATAATAAACTATATCTTTAATATTTGTGCAGTCACTTGAACTGAGCGAGCTCAGTGATATTTCCTCATATCCGGTAGAACTTAGCATCTCATATGCTTTGTTTTTAAGATAATCAAGGCTTCTCTCCCTTAATGGTCTGTATATCATGCCTGCCTGACAGAAACGGCATCCCCTTATGCACCCACGCATTATCTCAAGCACAGCCCTATCCTGGGTTACCTTTATATACGGAACAAGTGGCTTCTTAGGATAATATGTCTCAAGGTCAGTCGCAACCTGTCGGATTATTTTTGAAGGAACATCATCATATAGCGGCTTAAATTCATCTATAAGCCCGTCCTCCTTATAGGTAACCTGATAAAGCGAAGGTACATAGATTCCCTCGATTTTGGCTGCTTCCCTCAAGAACTCCTTACGGGAGTATCCTTTCTCTTTTATGGACTTATACAGATCAAGGAATCTGTAATATACAGTCTCGCCCTCGCCTATATAGAACACGTCAAAGAAGTCACACAACGGCTCCGGATTGTACGCACAGGGACCTCCTCCTATTACAATCGGCATATCATCATCCCTGTCTCGCGCATATATCGGTATCTGGGAGAGCTCAAGTATCTGCAGAATATTGGTGTAGCACATCTCGTACTGGAGTGTGATACCAAGAAAATCAAAATCCTTTACGGGCTGCTGACTCTCAAGTGCAAATAAAGGTATATCATTATCCCTAAGTATTCTGTCAAGATCCACCCATGGCGAATATACTCTTTCGCAATACGTATCCTCACGTTTATTAAACAGATCGTATAGAATTTGTATTCCCAGATGCGACATACCTATCTCATACACATCAGGGAAACACATACAGAACCTGATGTCAACTTTATCAGGATCCTTTTTTACCATACCTATCTCGTTTCCTATGTATCTTGCAGGCTTTTCAACGGACATAAGGATGTCCTTACTAAGCGCCGGTTTCGTATCCAAATAATCGTCCTCCGAATCATCATAATTATCCTACTTTATGTATAGTAGCACATAAGAAGCTGCTCTTGCAATATCATCCTCAATTCTGTGTATCAGGACGCTGTCTTTTATCACCTCTGACGCCCTCTTCCACATATCCGGGCCACCGATATCAGTATATCTGAAAACGAATGCAAGTATTATGAGAATCACGCAACAGATTATCTGTATTAAAATAATTTTCTTCATATCATCCTTAGACAGTGTTTTTTATAGTATATTCTTTACTTTAACGATTTATTATGATAACATCAGATAGAATGTATAATAATATAGAAAGGAAGGATATATTATGTCACAGAATGTATATGATGTACTTATGGAACGTGGCTTTATAGAACAGGCGACTAATGAAGACGAGATACGTAAGCTGCTTGGAAAGGAGTCCGTTACGTTTTATATAGGCTTTGATGCTACGGCAGACAGTCTTACAGCCGGTCATTTTCTTACCATAATGGCAATGATGCATATGCAGCGTGCGGGGCATCGTCCTATAGCGCTTCTGGGCGGCGGTACAACGATGATTGGCGACCCTTCGGGCAAATCAGATATGCGTAAGGTTATGACAAAAGAGACTATTGAACATAATGCCAAAAGATTTGCCGAACAATTATCAAGATTCATATCGTTTGATAATGACAGAGCGATAATCGCCAATAATGCAGACTGGCTTCTGGATCTTAATTATGTTGAATTCCTGCGTGAGGTCGGTGTTCATTTTTCGGTAAATAAGATGCTTACTGCGGAATGTTATAAGCAGCGAATGGAAAAAGGACTTACATTCTTTGAATTCAATTATATGCTTATGCAATCATACGATTTCCTTAAGCTCAACAAAATGTACGACTGTAAACTGGAGCTTGGTGGAAACGATCAGTGGTCCAATATCCTTGGAGGTGTTGATCTTATAAGAAGAAAAGAAGGAAAACCTGCGTACGGTCTTACATTTAAGCTTCTCACGACCAGCGAGGGCATTAAGATGGGCAAGACGATGAAGGGAGCAGTATGGCTTGATCCTGATAAAACGAGCCCATATGAATTCTTCCAGTACTGGCGTAATGTAGAGGATGTAAAGGTCGAGGAGTTCCGAGATAACCAAGACCGTGCATGGCGAGGTTGAAGCAGAGAAAGCTCTTAATGCTTCAAAGGCATTATTCGGCGGTACAATGGATACCAACGACATTCCTACCACAACCTATCCTAAGAGCGAGTTTGACGATGGTATCGACCTTATCACTCTGCTTTGCGATGGTGGATTGTGTCAGAGCCGCGGCGATGCAAGAAGAAATATTACACAGGGCGGAGTAACAGTAAATGATGTCAAATGTACAGATTTTGCCCGTAAATTCAGCACATCAGATCTGAGTTCTGACGGCACGCTACTTATAAAGCGCGGCAAGAAGGCTTTTCATCTGTACAAACCGGAATAGGAGGAATAATACATGCCTTGGTGTCCAATATGTAAAAATGAGTACAGAGAGGGAATATCCGAGTGTTCCGAATGTAAAGTGCCTTTGGTCGAGTCTCTGGACGATATAGTTGAAGAAGCCGACGAATTGCTATTCTCTACGGATAATCTGGAGCTTGCGGATAAATTTATTACATATCTGGATTATTCAGATATTAAAACTCATAAAACCGAACATAATGATGATAATGGTATGACCAGTGTATATGTAACCCACAGCGATTTGGAGACTGCCAAAAAACTCTTCAGAGGTTTCTCAATAACAGAAAACGACCTGAAGACTGCAAAGGATACAGCAAAAGCAGACGAAGAATTACCGGAGACTGACAAGGATGATGACAAGGAAGAGTATACAGAACCAAACCTCAGAGTATCCGATTCCGGAGGTGCATTTGTTAAAAAGGCTGATCAGTATCAGGATTACCGCTTCAGCGCATTATCATGCCTGATAGTCGGATTAGCAGGAATAGTCTTCTGTATATTTAATATACTGGGTATGATAAACATTATATCCGCGTTATTCAGCCAGATGGTAATGATGTGCGTATTTATCCTGTTCGTGGCAGGCGGCATAGCGCTGTATATCAAATCCGGCTCGATCAAACAGCAGATAGACTCAGAGACAAGCGTTATCGATTCCGTAAACGAATGGTTGAAAGACAATATTACCATTGATTATATTAACAGTATAAAAGATGAGAATGTGTCTGATGAGATAAACTATTTCAATTATGTCGATGATGCAAAAGAAAGAATGCTTGCAAATTTTCCTGATATAGATATCAAAATGGCTGAAGCATTAATTGATGAGCACATAAATAATATACTGTAAATACTAAATACAGGAGGGGATTGATTAAATCATTTCCCCTCCTGCTCTTTATTCTTTCATCATGTTACGAGAATGATATCCATTTTATCTGAACATTTGCCTTGGTTGCCTTGATATATATCTTATGAGTTCCTGATGTGATACTGCAATTATTGGATGTTGTATTCCATTTGCCGTTTCCCAAATTATATATCGTTGAAACCCGGTTAGACAGGCTGTCGGCGTATATCTGTATCTGCGCGCTGTTATCAGGTTCCTTAACATACACAGATGCATTCTTTACAACGTTAGCGCCAAAATCAGCATCAATCATTATCCACGAATCCGTACTGTTAAATGTAACAACGTCACCATCCACTGTTATGTCATTGGCCTCACTATAGGTTACTGCACTAATCTGATTGCCTGTATCTGAAGAGCCCGGTTCAGGTGTGGACGTTGCAGGCGGCTGTGTTGGTTCTGCATCCTTATCAAAAACCACTCCATCAGGGAAATATGCCCTGAAATTGCCACTCACATGTAAAAGCCCCATCATGTACAGACATCCGTCATAATATCTGTATTTTCCCGTAGTCGGTTTGATATCCCAAAGCTCCTGAACGAATTCCCATGTTATCTGTTGGCTTGCGGCCAGTGATGCAACCGCATTCATTGCTACAAGTCCCGGTGAATGGTCCGTATCAAGTTCCGTTCCATCAAGGCTCCACTGATTTCCATAACTTTCCATGCCTTTGCCATAGAAAAATTGCTGTATGGTGTCGGCATGAGTTATCGCCCAGTCATTTTTACCCCACCATGCATAATCGCATGCAATATTTGCAGCAATTCTCCATGCGTCAAATCTGAAATCAGCATGTGTTCCCTCATGCCTTGCCGTTCCGTCATATTCAGAATAATCCGGTCCAAGCCCCGTAGTACTGTTAGTTGTCTTTTTAAAATACTCCCTGCTTGCCTTCGCTGCCTGATTCCAAAACAGAGCATCATCCGAATCCATAACACACCATACCTCATAGAATGCCGGCAAATGGTATGAAGGGTCCGTATATGTTGCGGCATTTCCAATCGGGCAGAACACCGGCATCTTATAATATGAATCAAACATATTGACTCCAACTCCATCATCACTTTGGTGAAGCATTGCATTTAAAATAATCTGAGCCTGTTCGCCATAATTATATATACCGCTTCCATTTCCCCATCTTGCCTGTGCAAATAACAGCGCAGTGGCAAAATACTCCTCTCCGTCCGTTGCGGGAGTGTTTTCAATTCTGCTTCCTGATGTGCTGCATTTCCATGCAAAATAATCCTTGTATTCGCCGCTGTCATACTGCATATATGTTTTTGCCCATTTCCACAGCCTGTCAAACTCCATCTTTTTATTCATCTGGACACATATCATCATTCCATAGCTCATACCCTCTGAACGAACATCATTGGTATCAGCTGTATAAATATATGCCATATCGTCATCTACAGGATAATATATTTTCTCATCTTCGTCGCCATAGAATAATTGCTGCCATGCACCATTTATCTTATCGGTTATGGCAGTATCGGAATAGCCGAGTTCCTTAAAAAGATTACGATAATTATCTGTGTATGCGGCGCCCTCGGTAACCGGATCAGGGGCTTTAGGCAGCGGCGGAATATCGCCTATATATTCAAGTACAAAACTCTTTACATACGTATCACTTGAACCATTATCATTTTCGAGCACAAATTCAATATCTAATTTTCCCGTATCTTCTTTCATTTTGAATATCAACTCTCTTTCAGACAACGAGGTGTCTGAAAATGAAACCGTGCCTCTCTTTACACCGCCAATATAAATGGATACTCCTGCCTGATTGGTATTATTAGATGCACCCCATACAGTCATTTTATATATTTTATTAGTTCCTGAAAACGTATAACTTGTACTGCATCTGTCACCATTAGAATAAAGGGCAACAGCCTCAAACGGCGTGGATATGACTCCTGCATACGAGCCTCCCAGAGTCATTTTGCTGCAATCCATTGTAAGCAGCGTTACAGGCTCCGGAGTATTAGTTGGAACAGGTGTAATCGCAGGCACAGGAACATCTGTCGGAATAATTGTGTTCGTGGGCGCAGGAGTAGTAGTCACGGAATCGGAACCCGGATCCTCCCTAATATCATCTGTATGTCCTGCTACAGGTTCCTCTATCGGAAGATTATCTGCATGAGAAACAGTTGCAGTCGGTCTGTCAGTACTTATTATAATATTCGGAGCATCTGTTACTACAGGTGTGGCTATGTGTGACGCAGGCATGCTTACATTTGTCGTGGCAAGCACATCATTAACCGGAGTGTTTCTTACAGTAACCTTGCATACAAGTCTTAACTTCATGCTTCCCGACTTATATGCCGCCGTCACTTTCGTCATACCCTTTTTTACTCCTTTTATTACAACACTCGCTTTTTTTCCTTTAGTTACCTTTTTTTTAAGTTTGGCAACTTTTTTGTTTTTGATCTTCCAAGTCACTTTAGCATTCTTTGATGCATTTCTAACTTTGAGCTTAATGCTTTTTCCAACATTTACAGATATCTTTTTCCTCACAGCCGGCTTTTTTGCCGCTTCCGTAACATCTGTTGGCAAAATCATCAAAAACATTAGTAAAGCGAATATAACCGAAGTAACTCTCTTAACCAATCTCATAAGATAACCTCCTATAATATTTTATAAGATATATTCTCGCCATGTCTTACAATTCTAAAATTGCCAGCAGGTACAACCCTGCTGGCAATTTTGCATCAATGTTATGTAATATTACTGATAATCCTTTAATACTGCGATAACCTTATTAAATGCTTCCTTCTCACGAAGTTCTTCTGTGAAGAGTCCTGAATGAGTTCCGTATACGGCATAATCGTAATGACGGTCAGCCTCATCCTTCTCAGCCTCGCTCATAAGGTCAGGACGATCTGTAAGAGCCCAGATACTTACATTGGTAAGCATACCAGGATTCTTCTTAGCAAAGTCACAGTATGTCTTAAACATATCTTCACATTTCTGTGCATGATTCGTAATATCATTTTCTGTAACCTGTGTACCATCACTTGAATACTGCGGACTTAAACGTATACATACTTCATTAACGCCAACCTTAAGTCCCTTGTCAGCGAACTTCTGCATAGCAGCGCCGAACTCACTCGCACTTGGCCAGTATGTAAGTACATAACCTTCCATTCCCATGCACTCGATCAACGGATTCTCCGAATCTGAATTAAGGTAATCAATAAGGTCTAATATGTACTGTGTCTTTGGTGACTGGAAGCAGTTGAAATCATTATAGAAAAGATCGATATCTTTTCCTGTAGCAGCCACAGCGTCGTTAGCACACTGGAATGCATACTTAACATACTCTCCGCTTCCGAATATCTGATAGAATTTACCTGTTGTATAAAGGTGAAGTCCTGTCTCAGGATCTACCTCTGTTGCCCCAGCATCAATAGCTTCGTTAACAACGTCCCATGCGATAACCGTATCCGGGAATGTCTCCTCAAAATGGGTTATAACCTGGTCAGCGTAGCTCTTCATACGTTTCATAAGAGTTTCCTTATCTACAAGTTCACCCTCTGTATCATAATTCTTATAGAAGAATGCGTCAGCCATTGAATTTTCCCAGAAAAGTACATGTCCGCGGACTTTAAGGCCATTATCAATTGCCCACTGTACCATCTCATCTGCAGTACCGAACTGGCATACTACAAGGCTGTCGTCCCCGTCTGCTGTAGCAGTCTGTGAAGCTCCAACGTCAATGAGTGAATAACCCTTCATCTCATTTTCAAATGAAACAATATCGAACTGCTGTGCTGCAAGAGCAGTGAAGTTCTTATCAAGGGTCTTGTCACGGTTAACAACAGTACCGATATTGAATGCACTGATATTTTCCTTAAGTGATTCCTCAGGAAGAACATAAGGAGTAGCCGTAGGTCTTGGTGTGTTAGTCGGTGTAGGAACCGGACTTGCAGTAGGAGTGTCGCCTCCTATTACCGTATTCTGTGAAGGAACGCTTGTAGGTGAAACTACAGGAGCTGTCACCTGTGGTGTTGAAGCTGCCCTAACGGTTACCTTGCACACAGCCTTTACTTTCTTATTAGACTTTGACTTTGCAGTAATCTTAGCTGTACCCTCAGCCTTTGCCTTAACTACACCCTTCTTAGTTACGGATGCAACAGACTTCTTGCTTGATTTCCATGTTACTTTCTTATTAGCTTTCTTAGGAGTAGTCTTCTTAACTTTAAGAGTGTACTTACTTCCTACCGTCAATGTAAGCTTCTTCTTATTAAGAGTTATCTTCTTAGCCTTTGGAGCTGCTGATGCAGATGGTGCAACAGTAGCTATCGAAGCGCACATTGCTACTGACAACGCGATTGCCAATACTTTTTTTAACGTTTTTTTCATGTTCGTTTTTGCACAATAGCCCATATGCTTATCATGCTTTCTCCTTTCTATATTTTTACTTGATAATTATAGCAGAACAATACACATATTACAATAACTATTTTATCTTAATAACTTAATTTTTCTTCCAAGTTTTACAATCCTTACGCCCATCGGAAATTCATATATCTCTTCGTCATCCGCTCCGCGAAGCAGTAAGTACAGCGCAAAGTATACTATCACGGCTACAGATATTGCAATAAGCATCACAATAGTGTTATGCGGCCACATTCTGTATATAAGGTGATATACAGCAAACGATACGACACCCATAATGGCTGACGCAAGAAATGGCACCCCGAATGTTCTTATTACTTCCTGTCTGTAGGAAGTATGTCTGTATATTGAATACATATTAAGAAACGCCACAACAAGGGGGAATATTATATTACCGGCAATCAGCGCATAAACACCTATATTGGTACATATAAGAAGCACCACAACAAGTATAATATGTATACCGAGGGCTATGGCTGAATGGATTACGGGAAGTCTCATTTGGTTAATGCCCTGCAGTATGGCGCCGGATATATTGGATATGGCGTATAATACCAATGCAATACTTCCAAAAAGCAGGAGCCTTCCACCCGTAACGTAATCCTGTGATGGATATAACATCTTAAGTATCTGGGTTCCGAATATACTAAAACCCACAAAACATGGGAAGGCAACCATCATATTAAACTTTATGCCTATCCTTATCTTTCTGTGTAATTCTTCACCGTCATTTCTTGAAAATGAGGTTGCAATACTCGGAAGAAGCGATGCGGACATGGATGTCGCTATAGCTATCGGAACACTTAGAAGCAGTCTGTATTTGGTGCTGTATAATCCGGTGGCTGTTTTTACGGCCATATCATCCCAGCCCTTACCTGCCTGTATTGCCCCCAGCAGCGAATAGTCGATTATTCCGCTTATCTGATATACAGTCTGGCTCAGTATGATAGGAACTGCTGTAAATATAATAAGCTTATATATATATCCCGGGCCATCAGGTATACCACGTCTGTCCCTTTTTGCGGACCTTATGAGAACCGGCCTGTATATGACATATACAAGAAGAAGTATCACACAACCCGAGACTGCACCAAAAAGCGTTCCCATCGTTCCTCCGGCAGCTCCGTATCCTGCCAGATTGACTGACAGATTGTGTACTCTCATAAGCGAATATGCCGCATATATGCTGACTGCCGCATTAACAATCTGTTCTATAATCTGTGACACTGCGGTAGGTATCATAGTGCCCTTTCCCTGAAACAGACCCCTTAGCACTCCCATCACTGCGACTATGAACACCGTAGGCGCAAGTACTCTGAGTGGCAGATACAGTCCGGTATATTTACCGCCTGCTATCGTTCTTTCAAAAAATGTCGCTCCAAAGAAGAGTACGCACATTGCCGTACCGCCCGATATCAGCGCAAATATCATGGAACATCTGAATATCCTCAGAATATTCTTATGCTCCATTTTCGCACGTTTTTCAGATATCATCTTCGATATTGCAAGCGGAAGGCTGTAGGAAGATATTATAAGCATAATATCGTATATTTCAAATGCAACTGAATACAGACCGTTTCCTTCTTCTCCGATTATATTGGACATCGGGAAACGGTACAGCATTCCTATAATACGTACAAGCAGGGAAGCACCTGCAAGTATGCTGCCCTGCTTAATATAATTATCTGATGACTTTCTCTGTTGTGACATATTATATAGTCCTTCCAATCGATGGATTATTACTTCTTTTTAGCCGAGATGGTAAGCTTTGAATTCTCATCCGGGAATAATGCAACATATGTCTTTCCGGGATTGAGCGTAATCTCCGTGCCGTCCTTTTTGTAATATTTCATAATTCCCTTGGATTCATTCTTCTCCCAGGTAATATTAATTGCCTTTCCATTGGTGATATACTTACCCTTACCTTTGGCGTTCTCAAAATTAATGGTTCTGTAATCCTTTGCATGTCCCGGAACTATCGGTTCGTCATCCACATACTGGATTATTATATTCTTAAAGGTGAGCTGCTTATTATTTGCCGTATCGACATGCGCCTTGCCGTACTGGTATCTTTTATATATCTTCTTATTCTCGTCATATATAAAATACGGCGATGCATAACCGGAAAACTGCACGGTTACCTTCCTTGCCACCTTGCCATTTTCCATATCGCTGTCAGTTTCGTTAAATATAAAATGTCCTTCGTAATTCTTTTTATAATTCTTTCGATACTTAAGCGCTTTCATACCGGCATTCAGTCCCTTTGTGCTCGTAAATGCATTATGCGGAGCATGTATGCTGTTATCCCTGTAGAAAACACTTCCGCCGACCCCTGAAAGCCCGCTTATATTATCTACATCAAGCTTGTCTATCTTTGAAAGTGCAAATTTGGTATGTCCAAAATGTACAAATACAGCGTCATATTCATCTGCAATACTTACATAATAGTGTCTTGCACTCCTTACGGAACCAATTTTGGTACTTTTAACATTCTCGAAGATACCTAAGAGTCTTGTGATTCCACCCTCAACCTTTGCTTCATAGAGAATCTGCGCCTTTGACAGACCGCTGTGATATCTTGCGGCATATTCGATATTATTGATCATTATCGCAAACGGACGTTTCTTCGCCTTTTTTTCCGATATATACTGTCCGGTAAGAAGACTCCTCACCTTACCTTCATTGGGATCTGCCGTAGGTTCCGGTGTTGGAGCCGGTTCCGGGGTTGACTGTACTGTCTCTGCTGAAGCCTGTGGTTCCTCTGTCTGTGCAGGCGTATCATTCTTCCCCTTAC
The DNA here is from genome assembly GCA_949292725.1 of uncultured Eubacteriales bacterium. Taxonomy (GTDB): domain Bacteria; phylum Bacillota; class Clostridia; order Lachnospirales; family Lachnospiraceae; genus V9D3004. Next base: position 16,989 of record CASFAQ010000042.1, read on the forward strand.
ATCCTGTAATGCATACACATAACAGTGCACACAAAAACGTCATAAATAATTTGCTCTTCATATTGTCCTCCTCGTATCTATCTTGTAATTCCGATATCATCAAGTATCGCTCTCTGAATATCTTCCATCACATGTCTTTCCTCATCATCCACATGATCGTATCCAAACAGATGAAGTATACTGTGCAGGATAAGAAATGATAATTCCCTCTTTACCGTATGCCCGTATTCTTCTGCCTGTCTGATAACATGCTCATAAGATATGACAATATCTCCAAGCATGAGCATCCCCGTATCCGGATCAAACTGCGTATAATCATCCTCGTCAAGTATATTATAATCACACGGTTTATCAAAATCTATTGCGGGAAACGAAAGCACATCAGTCTGGGCGTCGATATCCCTGTTAACCCTGTTATACTCTCTTATGGTATCACCGTCCGTAATAAGAAGACTGCACTCTGCCTCATATTCGCATTTAAGGAAGGTGCGCGCCCTATCAAGAAGCATGATACACAATTGTCTGGTATCGGTTTCTATATCAAATTCTCTGCCATACTCATTCTCATAATATACAGTGCTCATATAATTTTCCCATATTATCTGCTTCGTTTTCTTCGGTTACCCGTATTTTGTTTTGCTTCAAAATCATCATATGCTTTTACTATCTTCTGCACTAACGGATGCCTTACCACATCCTTAGACGTAAGATAGGAATACCCAATCTCGTCCACATTCTTAAGAACCTTTAATGCGTGTTCAAGACCGGATACTGCTCCGTAAGAAAGATCCTTCTGCGTAAGGTCTCCCGTTATGACCACTTTTGAGCCATATCCGATACGTGTAAGGAACATCTTCATCTGCGCCGGTGTGGTATTCTGCGCCTCATCAAGTATAATGTAGGCATTATCAAGAGTTCTGCCTCTCATATATGCAAGCGGGGCAACCTCGATTGCGCCCTTCTCCATATTTCTCATGAAGCTTTCCGCTCCCATTATCTGATAAAGGGCATCATAGAGCGGTCTAAGGTACGGATCGACCTTGCTTTGCATATCTCCCGGAAGGAATCCAAGCTTCTCTCCCGCTTCTATCGCAGGTCTTGTAAGAATTATCCTGCTCACCTCGTCCTTCTTAAAGGCGTTAATTGCCATTGCCATCGCAAGATAGGTTTTACCGGTACCTGCCGGTCCTATTCCGAATACTATCATGCGCTCTTTCATATTATTGATATATTTTTCCTGTCCAAGCGTCTTTGGTTTGACGGGCTTGCCAAGCACCGTCCTGCATACTATGTTGGAATCCATATCCATAAGAGAAGTATAATCATGTTCCATTGCAAGAGATATCGCGTAATTGACCGTCTGATCCGTAATCTGTGCATCAGAGGCCGCAAGCTTTGTAAGCTCCCTTATGACATTCTCACAATTATCTATGCCGTTCTTTTCTCCGATAATCTTCATCTTACCATCACGTTCAATAACAGTTACGTCAAAGGCTTTTTCTATTATCCTGAGATACGAATCGAATTCACCGAATATATTCTTTTCCTGACTGTCAGGAATATCAACTATCTTCTCCATCCTGCTCATTAGGGCTATCTACACTCCAGTCATCATCTGTTATAGGTACTCTCTCGTATTGGGGTTCACACACGTTAATCGTTCCTTTTACGGTGCACATCCCATCGTTTATATCCGCCTTAATATCCTTAAAACCTATAATAATCCCCTTATCGTGAAGGCGGTTAAGATAAACTCTGAGATTATCTCTCGCCATCTCTACAGCTTCGTTATTATTATACGTTCTGTAAACTGTTTCATACTCAGATATACATTCATGTTCCAAAAAAATATTATCCGAGATAATATCAGGTGCATCAGGCGATACAACCTCTGACATTATATCATACTTTTCATAAGATTTAAATCTGTTTAATGGATTTTCAAGGAAAAAAGTCCTATCAAAAATATGTATCTTTATTTTTTTCTTAGTGCTGTCGGTATAATGCCTGTCAGCATAAATCATGGGAAATTCATCCTTATACTCATATATTGTATCAATATATACATCAGCGTCTGCATATACCGGGTTCTTCTTTATCACCCCGCCGCTGTCATCATACAGCTCAATTATACCTGATACAAGAATCTGCCCCTTCTCCACCGTATCTCCGGCTCTTACATGAGGAGTTCCCTTTCTTGTCATTATTTTATTAATAATGCCTGAGGATGACGCCGTTATACTTGAATATTCTTCATCCGTATTTCTTTTATCCTCCATTATATCTGCTTCCAGAATCTTTATATGTATATTACATCCTGAAAGTTCAACGGAAACCCAGCTTATATCATTGAATCTGTTTCTTATATTCTTCTCTATGGCGCTGCCATCCACATCATTTGTAAGCACACCCTCACAGACGCCAATATCCTTAAGATATTCTCTTATTTCCTCGTCAGTGTGTCTCATCTCTCCGCTTATGTCAATATCCCATACTACATATGACAGAGCGTATATGACAAATAAAAATAATGCAAATGACGGAATAAGCATTCTGCGCCTTAAAAGACGTTTTATGTGAAATATGATTCCGTATCGTTCCAATATGTGTGGATACGTTTTGGTTTTCCAAAAAATTTTATTTAATTTTTTATAATCAGCGGCATACATATAAAATACGTATCCGGTATCGTCCTTTATGACCTTCCATATATATATTTTGTTATTTCGGCAAAGATTGATAAATCTTTCAGGAGACTTTCCGACCAAGGACACATAGAGGTATCCCCTGATATATCTTAGAATATATTTAAACACTTATAACCCTCCCGGACTAATCAGACAGGCATACTTCCTTGATATCCCCGTCTATTCTCATGTCATTATCCGTATAATAATTGATGCATAGAGATTTGCCCTTTACTGATATGCGGCAGTTCTTTCCCTGGATTTTTATAAGTCCCGATGTATATTCTATAATGCCTTTATAATTCTCTATATATATGTGTCTTCTGCCATATGCCGTTACGATACATGAACCGCATGCAATATCCGACGGCAGATTAAGATGCTCTGAAACATAGCTAAGAGGTTTTTTCTTCATGAACATTCCCATTATATATCTATCTTTAGAGTATATGTGGCATACAGTCGGTATATAACAGGATATTAGCATGAAAAAAGAGGCATCCGAATATGGATACCTCTAAATCAGCACAATTATTTATATTTGCGTTTGCGCGCAGCTTCAGACTTTTTCTTACGTCTGACACTTGGCTTTTCGTAATGCTCCCTCTTACGAATCTCCTGTTGGATACCAGCTTTTGCACAGTTTCTCTTAAAGCGACGTAAAGCGCTATCCAATGTCTCATTTTCTTTTACAACTACATTTGACATAGTATCACACCTAACCTCCCTCCAGTTGCGGATTGTGCTTAATACAACTGTTTGGGTTTATTTAGCACAAGTCATATTATAACACATAATCTGTGTACGTCAAGAAAAATATTCCACAATACGCCCGGTTTATAAGCCATATATGATAATGTCCTAGTATACCACATATGAAAATGTCCCAGATGAGGTATAATACTTCCATCAACAGGTGGAGGTGACTATTATCAG
>CASFAQ010000043.1 GCA_949292725.1 uncultured Eubacteriales bacterium
CTCGGAAACAGCCCATTCCCTAAGAAGCTTAAAATTATCCTCCGACATATCTATCATGTCCTCACAGTCATCCGGCGATGTGGCTGCAATAAGTATGTTTCTCATATACCATACCATTTCACTCACAAACCATGTAAGCTCACGCCCATTCTGTATAACCTCATCTATTATCATAAGGGCGTCTTTGATGCTGCCTGATTTGATCGCCGAATACAGTCTGTAGAAAACCTTCGTATCAACAGCGCCCACAACCTTAAGCACCCTGTCGTACGTAATCTCCTCAGAAAGATAGAATGCTATACACTGATCCAGTATGCTAAGACTGTCACGCATTGAACCGTCCGCACATTTTGCAATATATCTTAGTGCCTTTTCTCCGGCGCTTACTCCCTCCGCTTCCGTAAGTGCTCTGAGATAGGAGTATATAGTATCGGTTGAAATACGGTGAAAATCATATCTCTGGCATCTTGACAGTATTGTTACCGGTATCTTATGAACTTCAGTTGTCGCAAGTATAAATATAACGTATGCCGGGGGCTCTTCAAGCGTTTTTAGAAGAGCATTAAATGCACCCACGGACAGCATATGAACCTCATCAATGATATATACCTTATACCGTCCCTCTGCCGGCGAATACTGGACCTCTTCTATAATCTCTCTTATGTTGTCAACTCCGTTATTGGAAGCTGCGTCCAGTTCAACCACATTAAGCGACGCCTGTGACGCAATGGCTCTGCACATGGCGCATTGGTTACATGGTCCGTTTTCAGTCGGACGCTCACAATTAACTGCCTTTGCCATTATCTTTGCAACGGAGGTCTTACCGGTACCCCTTGTTCCGGTAAAAAGATACGCATGTCCTATTCTGTTTGTCTTTAGCTGGTTCTTTAATGTAGTTACTATATGGTCCTGCCCTTTTACATCAGAAAAATCAGAAGGTCTGAATTTTCTGTATAAAGCTGTATAAGACATCTGTATTTAACCTCCGTCGTCATATGATCATCAGTCTCCAAAGCATATTCCTAATGCTTTTGCTTGTTTTATTATGGAAGATTTCGGGTCAACGGCCTTGATCTTTCCTGCCACGTCCTTAAGAGGAACCGGAACGATCTCATTATTCTTAAAACCTACCATATAGCCGTATTTTTCTGCCATTATAAGCTTTGCAGCCTCCGCTCCAAGCTGGGTCGATATAACTCTGTCATATGGGCATGGTATGCCGCCACGCTGTGTATGCCCCGGGACGGTTATCCTTATCTCCTGCCCTGTTTTTTCTTCAATCTCCGCTCCAAGCATATAGGATATGGAAGGATACATCTTCATCTTCTTTTTCAGATCTTTCTTGGAAAGTTCAGAATCCTGTATGGATATCGCGCCCTCCGCAACCGCAAGTATGGAGAATTTCTTACCCTGCTCGGTTCTCTTGTTAATAGCATCCACAACCTTATCGGTATCATATGGTATCTCAGGAATAAGAACTATATCAGCTCCTCCCGCAATACCTGCATGGAGCGTAAGCCAGCCTACGGAATGACCCATAATCTCAACTATAAATACTCTTCCGTGAGAAGCAGCCGTCGTATGAATATTATCTATTGCGGCAGTGGCTATGTTAACCGCGCTCTGGAATCCGAATGTCATATCCGTTCCGAAAAGGTCATTATCTATCGTCTTCGGTAGCGTTACAACATTGAGTCCCTCCTCGCGCAGAAGATTCGCCGTCTTATGAGTACCGTTTCCTCCAAGTATAACAAGACAATCAAGCTTCCACTTAGTATAATTGTTCTTCATTGCCTTAACTTTATCCATTCCGTTCTCATCAGGTTCTCTCATAAGCTTAAACGGCTGTCTTGAAGTTCCTATAATAGTTCCGCCCTCTGTAAGTATTCCCGAGAAATCCCTTGGTCCAAGCTTCTTATAATTACCGTATATAAGGCCCTTATATCCATCGAGAATACCGATTATCTCAACATCTTCTACATTCTCGTACAGTGTCTTTGCAACACCCCTCATAGTGGCATTGAGACTTTGGCAGTCGCCGCCGCTGGTCAAAAATCCTATTCTTTTCATATAATTCTCCTTTCCGCCGCATCGGCATAAAAATGTATATTATTATCCGAATATTTACTATTTATATAATATCAATTTAATCATAAAATGACAAGTTTATATTTTCCACGAATTCTTTAATTTTTCTTGCTTTTTTTCTATGCATGAATTAAAATGAATACATGCATATTATTTGCACTAAAAAGAGAATCATAATTACAATAATATGAAAGGAAGGTATTATTAAATGAACAATTCACCAGCAGCAAAGATAGGTATTGTTGCAGTAAGCCGCGACTGCTTCCCTGAGTCATTATCAGTAAACAGGAGAAAAGCTCTCGTTGAGGCTTATACGAAGAAATACGGAGCAGATGACATCTATGAATGTCCAATATGTATAGTAGAAAGCGAAATCCACATGGTACAGGCTCTTGAGGACATCAAGAAGGCAGGATGTAATGCACTTTGCGTATATCTTGGCAACTTTGGTCCTGAGATCTCCGAGTCGCTTCTTGCAAAGCATTTTGACGGTCCTGCAATGTTCTGTGCAGCAGCAGAAGAGACCTCAAAGGACGGCGGTCTTATTCAGGGACGTGGAGACGCTTACTGCGGTATGCTTAACGCAAGCTATAACCTTAAGCTTCGCAATGTTAAGGCTTACATACCTGAGTATCCTGTAGGCACAGCAGAGGAATGTGCAGACATGATTCATGAATTTGTTCCTATTTCACGCGCTATTGTAGCGCTTAAGGACCTTAAGATCATAAGCTTTGGTCCTCGTCCTCTTAATTTCCTTGCATGTAACGCACCGATCAAGCCTCTTTATGATCTTGGTATTGAGATTGAAGAGAATTCAGAGCTTGACCTCTTCGAAGCATTTAACAATCATGCAGGAGACGCAAGAATTCCTGAGGTTGTTGCAGATATGGAAAAAGAGCTTGGAGCAGGTAACAAGAAGCCTGAGATTCTTGAGAAGCTTGCACAGTACGAGCTTACTCTTCTTGACTGGATCGAGGCTCACAAAGGTTACAGAAAGTATGTTGCCATAGCAGGAAAATGCTGGCCTGCATTCCAGACACAGTTCGGATTCGTTCCTTGTTATGTTAACAGCCGTCTTACCGCTAAGGGTATTCCGGTATCATGCGAGGTTGACATCTATGGATGCTTAAGCGAGTTTATCGGAACCGTTATCAGCCAGGATGCCGTTACACTGCTTGATATCAACAACTCAGTACCTGCAGATATCTACGAAGAGGATATTAAGGGCAAGTTCGATTACACACCTACTGATACATTCATGGGCTTCCATTGTGGAAATACAGCTTCAGGAAAGCTCTCATTCTGTGAGATGAAGTATCAGATGATCATGGCAAGAAGCCTTCCGATCGAGGTTACGAACGGAACACTTGAAGGAGATATCGTTCCTGGAGACATTACATTCTTCCGTCTTCAGAGTACGGCGGACACCAAACTCCGTGCATATATCGCACAGGGTGAAGTTCTTCCTGTTAAGACACGCTCATTCGGTGGTATCGGTATATTCGCAATCCCTGAGATGGGACGTTTCTACCGTCATGTTCTTATACAGAATAACTTCCCTCACCACGGTGCGGTTGCATTTGGTCACTTTGGAAAAGAGCTTTATGAAGTATTCAAGTATATTGGCGTTGATGTTGAAGAGATCGGCTTCAATCAGCCAAAGGGAATGCTTTATAAGACCGAGAATCCATTTGCATAATCAGATGCACAATTTGATCTAGAACCTGAGTACTCTCGGAAGTCTTATACATATAAGCACTTCTGAGAGTATTTTACCTATCAGAACTTTTATTCAGAAAGGATTATTTATAATGAACTATTTAATCGGTATTGATCTTGGAACATCAGCAACCAAGACGGTTTTATTTGACGAAAACGGCACTGTTATCGCATCATCTTCAAAGGAATATCCTATGTATACTCCAAATAACGGATGGGCTGAGCAGCGTCCTGAGGACTGGCGCGACGCAGCCATAGAGACCATCGCATCCGTTGTTAAGGAATCGAAGGTTGCAAGCGAGGATATAAAAGGTCTTGGAATCTCCGGACAGATGCATGGTCTTGTCATGCTTGATGAAAACGGAGAAGTAATAAGACCTTCAATCATATGGTGCGACCAGAGAACCGCAAAAGAATGCGATGAGATTACCGAAAAAGTTGGAAAAGAGCGACTTATTCAGATAACGGCCAATCCCGCTCTTACAGGATTTACCGCATCAAAGATTCTCTGGGTTCGCAACAATGAACCTGAGAACTACGCAAAATGCAGACATATTCTGCTTCCAAAGGACTATGTCCGCTACATACTTACAGGAGAATTTGCCACCGAAGTATCTGATGCATCCGGCATGCAGCTACTCGATGTCCCTAACAGATGCTGGTCGGAAGAAGTTCTTCACAAACTTGATATTGATATAAATATGCTCGCAAAGGTATACGAATCCCCTGAAATTACGGGATATATTACACCTGAGATGGCAGAGCGCACAGGTCTTTCAACCAAAACCTGCGTCGTTGGCGGAGCCGGTGATAACGCTGCCGCCGCCGTGGGCACGGGCGTTGTAAAAGACGGAAAAGCATTTACCACTATTGGAACAAGCGGTGTTGTATTTGCACATACAAGCAATATATCCATAGACCCTAAGGGACGCGTGCACACATTCTGTTGCGCTGTTCCGGGAGCATGGCACATCATGGGCGTTACACAGGCGGCAGGTCATTCCCTCAAGTGGTTCCGTGACAACTTCTGTCAGGACTACATTGCAGAGGCTGAAAAACAGGGTTGCGACCCATATGACCTCATTAACGCAGATATCAATAATGTCCCTGTGGGAAGCAACAAAATAATCTACCTTCCATATCTCAACGGTGAGAGGACTCCTCACCTTGACCCTGACTGCCGCGGCGTATTCTTCGGTCTGTCAAGTATGCACACCAAGGCCGATACACTTCGTGCAGTTATGGAGGGTGTTTCCTATTCGCTTAAAGACTGCAATGATATTCTTATCGAAATGGGAACCAAAGTAGATGCGATGATGGCATGCGGCGGTGGTGGAAGAAGCCCTATATGGCGTCAGATGCTTGCAGATATGTATGACTGTAATGTTATGACAGTATCTGCAACAGAGGGACCTGCCCTTGGAGTTGCCATTCTTGCCGGAGTTGGTGCAGGAATATACGACAGCGTAGAAGCTGCCTGCGATAAAATGATCCATACGGATAAGGAATGTGCACCAATTGCTGAGAATACTGTAAAATACAACGAATATCATAAAATATACAAGGCTTTATACGACTCCTTAAAAGATCAGTATAAGGCCCTTGCAAAAACAGACTGACGTAAGGAGGTTTAGCCATGGAAGAGAATGAATCCATACACGAGCGCATAGTACAGATTATAAAGGAAACCGATGTTGACAGAAAAAGTCAGATTGCATCAAAGATTGCATTTGGGGACGGATTTGTAAAAATCGCCCTGCTGACGGCCTTCCTTGGGTTTTGGATTTTCTGGGCGATAGTTGCGCTTGCAGGCATATAAAATGTAAGACAAGAGGTAATTCTATGAATTTACACACCGGAGATATCCTAAAACTTAAGAAACCCCATCCGTGCGGAAGCTTTACATGGGAGGTACTGCGTACCGGAATGGATATACGGCTTCGGTGTACTGTATGCTCCCGACAGATAATGCTTCCCAGAAAGCAGCTCGAAAAAAATATACTGGATATTCAAAAAAAAGCTTGAATATTCATCTGCCGCATGATATAATGCGTACCTATGGTGTATATTTTTTCCTTGTTCTTCCACAAAGGGGAGAGCCAAAGACCAAAAGGAGGTGCAGACAACTATGAACAAATACGAATTATCCTTAGTTGTTAATGCAAAGATCGAGGACGAAGTCAGAACCGCTACGGTCGATAAAGTCAAAGGACTGATTGAAAGCTTAGGCGGCAACATCACAGACATCAATGAAGCCGGCAAGAAGCGTCTTGCATACGAGATTCAGAAGATGCGTGAAGGATATTATTATTTCATCCAGTTCGATGCTGAGCCTGAGATGCCGGCCGAGCTTGAGCAGAGACTTCGTATTATGGACAATGTCCTCAGATACTTATGCGTTAGACAGGAAGCATAAGAACGGAGGTTTCCAGATATGAATAAGATTATACTTATGGGTCGTCTCACACGCGATCCGGAGACAAGATATTCACAGGGCGAGAGTCAGACTGCGATTGCGCGCTTCTCTCTGGCAGTCGACAGAAGATTTAAGCGTCAGGGCGACGCCGAGGCAGATTTCTTTAACTGTACGGCGTTTGGCAGACAGGCAGAATTTGTCGAGAAATATCTTAAGCAGGGTACCAAGATACTGCTTACCGGACGTGTGCAGAACGATAACTACACTAACAGAAACGGTGAAAAGGTTTACAGTGTACAGATAATAGCCGAGGAGATCGAATTTGCCGAAAGCAGAAATGCTCAGGGCGGTTCAGGCGCTTCTTTCCAGAATGCAATGCCTGATCCGGTACAGGCAGCAGATGACGGTTTTCTCAATATCCCTAATGGAATTGAGGAAGAATTACCATTTAATACTACCCATTAATTATTATATGTCAGGAGGTTCGTTTCATGGCTTATACAAAACCGGAAAAAGGTGATAAGGCCGATGCTCCTATGAGAAGACGTCCGAACCGCAGAAGAAGAAAAGTATGTGCTTTCTGTGCGGACAAGGAGCATGCAAGTATCGATTATAAGGATGTTAACAAGTTAAAGAGATATATCTCAGAGCGCGGAAAGATTCTTCCAAGAAGAATCACCGGCAACTGTGCAAAGCATCAGAGAGCCCTTACCGTTGCTATTAAGAGAGCTCGTCATATAGCTTTACTTCCTTATACAGTAGATTAATATCAGCAGATCTATTCAGGAACCACAGCGATGTGGTTCCTGTTTTGTTGCGTTTTATATTGCGACATGTTATACTTATGTAAGTTATATTCATTTTGACTGACATGAAAGGGCTTATTATTATGGAGCAAGACAAAGTAACCGGTGTGCTCAAAAGGCATCTTGTATGGCCTTTGATATTGATACCCCTGCTGATTATAATGACTGTTCACTTACTCATAACTGATATGTTATCCGGTATCTACGCTGCAATTTACGTACTGGTGTATTCGCTTATTGCACTTATTTTGTACCATTTCAGCAAGAAGGCCGTAATAACCAACATTATCAATTACGCGATATCATACAATAAGCTCAATAAGCTTCTTATGGAGGAGCTTGATCTGCCTACGGCATACCTTGATATATCAGGTAATCTTATCTGGTATAACAATGCCTTTTATAACGTCTTGGGCGATAATGTTGAACTGAAGAATCATATATCAACCATTTTTCCTGACATCTCAAAGGATTGTTTCCCTTTATGCTCTCCTGACGACGAGACTGACACATCCCTTTCACTACGGGAGTATCTATTCTCATTTGGAGACAGATTCTACAGGGCTGTCCTTAATCAGACTTCAATACACAATTATGATTTTGCAGACGATATTGAGAATCTTTCACTATTTGATAAAAGTGACACAATAGTATCTCTGTATCTTTATGACGAAAGCCAGTTAAATGAATATCGCGAATTGATTGAAGATGAAGATATAATCATGGGGCTTTTATATATAGACGATTATGAGGAATCGTTAAGGGACTGCGAAGAGCTCCAGTGCTCTCTTCTTACGGCTCTTATCGAGCGTCAGATAGCAAAAAGTATGCTCCAGATAGACGGAGTATACAAAAAAATGGACAAGGACCGCTATTTTATTGTATTCCGCCACAAATACCTTGAGACATTAAAGGAAAACAAATTCAAGATATTAGAGGACGTAAGAAACGTAAAGGTTGCCAATAATGATGTTCATTTAACAATAAGCATAGGCCTTGGCGTACATGCGGATTCCTACAACAAAAAATATGAATATGCAAGAGCTGCGATAGACCTTGCAATCGGAAGAGGCGGCGACCAGGCCGTTATCAAGGATGGCGACGATATCATATACTATGGCGGCAACAATTTGCAAAAGGACATTAATACGAGAGTGCGCGCCAGAGTTAAGGCCAATGCCTTAAATGAGCTTCTGGTGTCCGCAGACCAGACATATATCATGGGACACATCGGCTGCGATATCGATTCATTTGGAGCGGCAGTCGGAATATACAGTATTGCACGCAATCTTAAGCGTACGGCAAAAATCGTCCTTGCTCATGACGACAGCGAATCCATACGTACTACGCTTGATGAATACAACAGCAGGGCCGATTACAACGGTTTCATAATAGATAAAAACGAAGCGATACATAATATTACTGCCGATACCCTTTTAATAGTCGTGGATGTTAACAAACCGTCGCTTGTGGAATGCCCTGAGCTTCTTACAATGACAGGAAATATCGTGGTGATTGATCATCACAGACAGACGAGCGACCGCATCAAGAACCAGATACTGTCATATATAGAACCTTTTGCTTCCTCAACCTGTGAAATGATAACGGAATTTTTCCAATATATAAACGGAGGAATCCGTCCTAATTCTCTGGAAGCAGACACACTCTATTCCGGGATAATGGTAGATACGAATAATTTTACCGTACAGACCAGTCCGCGTACCTTTGAGGCAGTCACATACCTCAGACGTTCGAGCACTGATATATCCAGAATAAGAAAACGCTTCCGCTGCGAGCCTGAAGAATACATGATACGGGCGCAGGCCATAAGCAACGCCGGCATATATGAAAAATATTATGCCATAACCACGATTCCATCCGATGCAACCGGCAACATTCCGGTAATCGGTGCAAAGGTTGCTAATTCTCTTCTTGAAATGAAGAACATCAAAGCGTCGTTTGTATTGTCCGAATACAAATCACGTATTCAGATAAGCGCACGCTCAATTGATGATGCAAATGTGCAGCTGGTGATGGAAAGACTTGGGGGTGGCGGTCACAGCACAGTTGCCGCTGCACAGCTGGACATGAGTCTTTCTGAGGCGTTAGAAGCATTAAAAGAAGTTATAACCAATATGATTAAGGAGGGTGATTTGAAATGAAAGTAATTCTTACCGCAGACGTTAAAACATTAGGCAAAAAAGGCGAAATTGTTGAGGTAAACGATGGATATGCACGTAATTTTCTAATCAAAAAGAATCTTGGCAAAGAAGCTACTCCAAAGAATCTTAATGACCTTAAACTTCAGAATGCCAACGAAGAAAAAAAGAAAAAAGAAATATATGAAGCAGCAAAAAAACTTGCAGAAGATCTAAGCGACAAATCTATTACCACCTATATCAAGACAGGCGAAGGCGGCAGGGCTTTCGGTTCAGTTTCAACAAAGGAAATTTCTGCCGGCATAGAATCTCAGCTTGGTTTTTCAATCGATAAAAAGAAGATGCTCCTTAACTCCCCTATCAAATCAGAGGGCATATTTACGGTACCCATAAAGCTTCATCCTGAGGTTACCGCTGAGATAAAAGTAATCGTTAAAGGAAAGGATTGACAGGCAAATGGATGATGCAGTCATCAAAAGAATCATGCCTCACAGCAGCGAGGCAGAACAGTCTGTTATAGGCTCAATGCTTATTGATAATGATACGATATCCGTCGTGGCGGAAAAACTTTGCGCAGATGATTTCTATCAGTATCAGTACGGCGTTATTTTTGATGCCATCATTTCACTGTACAACTCCAATGTATCCGTGGATATCGTTACCGTACAGAACAAATTAAAAGAAAATAATGTATCACCGGAATTATACAGCATTGAATTCATAAGCAGCATTGTGGCGTCAGTTCCCACATCAGCCAACATCCGTTCATATGCTGATATAGTGCTCGATAAATCCATCCTTCGTAAGACTATCAAAGCGGCTGATGAAATATCGGCAAGATGCTACCGTGACAGCGACGATATTCAGGATATCATGGAAGATGCCGAAAGGAATATATTCCGCCTGTCACAGGAATCCCGCGGTTCCGGAGATTATGTTGACATATCCGATGCTGTTGTACGCGCTGTTACGGGCATACAGGAAGCCGCAAAGACAAAGGGTAACGTTACCGGTATACGCACCGGATTTACTGACCTTGATTATATCACCTCGGGTCTGCAGCGTTCAGATCTGATTCTTGTTGCCGCAAGACCTGCCGTAGGAAAAACGGCATTTGCACTCAGTATGGCAGAATACATTGCCGTCAAATCAAGGATTCCCACCGCTGTATTCAGTCTTGAGATGTCTGACGTTCAGCTTGTAAAACGTATAATGTCCATGGATGCAAAGATAGATCTGCATTCACTAAATACCGGCGACTTAAAGGGTGAGGAATGGAAATCACTCATAGAGAGTGTGCAGAATATCGCCGACTCCAAACTGTTTCTCATCGATAACCTGTCCGGACTTACCATCAACGACATATGCTCCAAATGCAGGAAACTCAAAATCGAACAGAACATAGAACTTGTAATCATAGACTATCTGCAGCTCATAGACGCCGGCAGGCGGACCGAATCCAGACAACAGGAGATAGCGACGATTTCAAGGGCTCTAAAGTCACTTGCCAGGGAACTTAATATTCCTATTATAGCGCTGTCACAGCTTAACCGCGGTGTAGAATTACGTGAGGATAAACGTCCGAAGCTTGCAGACCTTCGAGAATCAGGTGCAATTGAGCAGGATGCGGATATCGTTATGTTCCTCTACAGAGACGAAGTGTATAATCCAAATGAAGATAACAAAGGAAAGGCCGAACTCATTATTGCAAAGCATCGTAACGGAAGTACCGGAACGGTGGATCTTGCATGGCTTGCGCAATACACAAGATATGCCAATGCGCAATATCCGGGGCGCGCCAGATAATCCGGCATTTACGACGTTTTAGTGCAGATATTGTCATAATATATCCATAACGGACGATTTATACATCACATTGTCATTCTACGAAAAATCAGGCAGATGAATTATCAGTATATTACAGTAATTAATATTGTATGCGCAGAATCATATGTTATAATTTAACAAAACTTTGTGTTTATTTACATTTTAGGAGGTTTGTTAAATGAAACATAATAATTATTCTATCTCTGACGCTGCAAAAAAACTTAATATCGAAGCACATGTATTACGTTACTGGGAGGAGGAACTCGGTCTTGACATCCCCAGAAACGAGCTCGGGCACAGATGCTATCGTGAAGATGACCTTAAGACCTTTAAACATATAAGCGAACTTAAAAGTGAAGGTCTGTCCCTGCATGAAATAAAGCAGTCCCTGAATAATTCCCAAAATTCGGACAAGCCCGCCCTCTCAAATCCCGCTTCCGTAAGTGCCTCGCAGGACAAGCTTAACCAGTTTTGCACAATAATGGATTCCATAATTGGTCAGGCAATTAAGAATAATAACGAAACCCTCGCATCACTTATATGCGAAAACACCTCTGACAGAGTCATAAAAGAACTTAACTATCTCTTTAGGGTGTTTGACGAGGACGAGGAGGTTCGTCTGTCGCAGCTTAAAGCTGCAATAAACGCCGCATGCGGCGTAAAACAGGAGGCTGCAGCTACAAAAATATCCGGCAGGAAAAAATTTATTTTTTCTAAAAAAAAGACTTCTTAATTATATAATTCCTATTGCAAACCCACTTTTTTAATGGTATAATATCAATACTTATTCAGGGTGTGTGGGTTTATGCTGTTTAAATCACTCCTGAATACATAACTTATAATATGTAAGGAGGAAAATGAAAATGAAATCAAGCAAGATGTTCAAGTCCATGGCTGCAGTCACTCTGTCTATGGCATTGATAGTACCTATGCTTGCATATGTACCATCTGCTACACAGGCAGCTAAGAAGATGTCTTTCAGTAAAAAGAGTAAACTTCTTGTAACCGGTTCCAAAACGAAGGTTAAGATTAAGAA
>CASFAQ010000044.1 GCA_949292725.1 uncultured Eubacteriales bacterium
TAATACTGTTGCTTTGTTTTCAAAGCACAGAAGGATGATTGAGCTTATGAGGGCTCAGGCAGAGATGCGAAAAGAGAGGAGTCTTCATCTTGAGCACATTGATGAAGTTACGGGGGCGCTTAATTATACGGGCTTTAAGGAGCGAGCCAGACAGATAATCAACTCCAATACTGATAAAAAATATGCATTATGCTATTGTAATATACGTAATTTCAGATTTTTTAATGATTCATTTGGCTATGTTATGGGCGACAGGCTTCTTAGAAACTGGATTCAGTATATTCTTAATGATCTCAAATCAGAAGAGACGATTGGTCGTGTCTCAGCTGACCGTATAGTTGTTCTTACGTCATATAACGATGAAAGCGAACTGGTTGACAAGTTTGACAGAGCAACAATTTTCTTTGCCTCGTTTATGGGAGTGGTTAATAACGAATATAAGATTGAGCATATATGCGGAGTATATAAGCTTTTGCCGCAGGATATGAACTGTACCGATATAACGTATATGCTTGACATGGCAAATAATACATGTAAGAGGCTTAAGGAAACTTCTGAATGTAATTTTGGCTTTTACAGTACGGAGCTTTGGGAAAAGCAGAAAAAAGAAGTTGAGATATCAAACGGACTTACTAATTCTATCAGACATGGGGAGATATCCCTTTGGCTACAGCCAATTATAGATTACACGGAAAACAGGATTGTGGGCGCAGAGGCGCTTTGCAGGTGGAATCACAGTGTATACGGAAGGCTTTATCCCGACGAGTTCATTCCGTTACTTGAACGTACCGGACAGATAATAGAGCTGGATACGTTTATGTGGGAAGAGGTGTGCCGTCATATAAGAAAATGGATAGATTCGGATATAATGAAATTTGTGCCCATATCCATTAATATATCAAGGACAGATATGCTAAAGGGCAATGTTCTTAACATTCTTAAGAATCTTCTTGACAAATATGAACTAACGCCGGACTTCATAAAGATAGAGATAACGGAATCAGCCTATTCAGCCAATACTGAATATATTATAAATGAGGTTAAGAACCTTCACGAGTATGGTTTTGTGGTTGAGATGGATGATTTCGGGAGTGGATATTCCTCGCTTAATATGCTAAGGTATATACCGATTGATGTACTAAAGCTTGACATACGTTTTCAACAGGAGGCAGAGACGGATGTGCGGGCACAGAATATAATCAGATCCATAATGGCAATGTCCGAATCCCTGAATGTAATGGTTATATCCGAAGGAGTGGAAACTCACGATCAGGTGAAGTTTCTGCACAGTGTCGGATGTTCGCTGATGCAGGGCTACTATTTTGCTAAACCTATGGAGGTTTCGAGTTTTGAGGAGTTATTGATTAACAATGCTGATAAGGCTTATATGGCCTAGATGAAAGGAGATTTTTCATGAATAAACTGTTGCTTAAGGATGAACTTAGCGCTAATTCATATCCGGGGAGAGGGATTGTTATTGGCAGGACTAAGGATGGGTTAAAGGCTGTAACGGCATATTTTATAATGGGCAGAAGTGTTAACAGCCGTAACAGGATATTTGTAAAAGAAGGCGAGGGGATAAGAACTGAGGCGTATGATCCGTCAAAACTTGTTGATCCAAGTCTTATCATATATGCACCGGTGCGTGTCCTGAGGGACAATACCATCGTTACCAATGGTGACCAGACCGATACCGTATACGAGCTTATGAATGAGGGTAAAACCTTCGAACAGGCGCTTAGAGCACGAGAGTTCGAACCGGATGAGCCTAATTACACACCGAGAATCTCAGGGATACTGACTATTAAGGATGGCAGCTATTCATATCAGATGTCCATACTTAAGAGCAATAACGGAGACCCGTCATGTTGTAACAGGTATACCTTCTCATATGATAATCCGATATGTGGTGAGGGACATTTTATTCATACATATAAGAGTGACGGCAATCCTCTGCCAAGTTTTGAGGGCGAGCCTAAGATGGTTGAGATAGATGGAAACATTGATGATTTTGCGGATATGCTCTGGAACAGTCTTAATGAAGACAATAAGGTTTCGTTGTTTGTAAGATATATAGATATAGCGACCGGTGAATACGAAACACGTATTATTAATAAGAACAACTAATCATTTACATACAGGAGGCACATTTTATTATGAAAGAATTTGAGTTGAAATATGGTTGTAACCCTAATCAGAAACCGGCTAAGATTTTTTGTAAAAATAACGCCGAGCTTCCGATAAAGGTCCTTAATGGGAAACCGGGATACATTAATTTTCTTGATGCATTTAACGGCTGGCAACTTGTAAAGGATCTTAAGAAGGCAACTGGTCTTGTGGCTGCGACATCGTTTAAGCATGTATCTCCGGCAGGAGCGGCAGTGGGACTTCCGCTTAGCGAAACCCTTGCCAGGATATACTGGGTGGATGATCTTCCGGAGCTTTCACCGCTTGCGTGTGCTTATGCAAGAGCAAGAGGTGCGGACAGGATGTCTTCGTATGGTGATTTTATAGCGTTGTCAGATGTGTGCGACGTATCTGCTGCAATGGTAATTAAAAGAGAATTCTCGGATGGTATAATTGCTCCGGGATATGAGCCTGAAGCGCTTGAGATGCTTAAGGAGAAGAAAAAGGGCGCATATGCGATTATCGAGATTGACCCTGATTATGAGCCGGAACCGATAGAGCATAAGGATGTATTTGGAATAACGTTTGAACAGGGACGCAATGACGCAGAGATTAATGTGGATATGGTTTCCAATATCGTTACCGATATAAAAGATATTCCTGATTCGGCAAAGACAGATCTTATGATAGCTCTTATCACGCTTAAATATACACAGTCTAACTCAGTGTGCTTTACAAAGGGCGGACAGGCTATAGGAATCGGAGCCGGACAGCAGTCGCGTATACATTGTACCAGACTTGCCGGAACCAAGGCGGATAACTGGTTCTTAAGACAGTGTCCTAAGGTACTGGATCTGCAGTTCGTGGACGGACTTAAGCGTGCTAACCGTGATAATGCAATCGATAATTATATAGGGGAGCAGTATATGGATGTGCTTGCCGATGGCGCATGGCAGGAGATATTCAAGGTTAAGCCTGAGGTATTTACTGCGGAGGAAAAGAGAGCATGGCTTGATAAGATGGACGGCGCAGCGCTTGGCTCGGATGCATTCTTCCCATTTGCAGATAATATAGAAAGAGCAGTTAAGAGCGGAGTAAAATATATTGCACAGCCCGGTGGCTCCATAAGAGACGAAGAGGTTATAGAGTGTTGCAACAAATACGGTGTTGCAATGGCATTTAACGGAATTAGACTGTTCCATCACTGATAAAGGGATGTAATATCTATGAAAATGCTTATATTTGACATGGATGGTGTTATCATAAACAGCGAGCCGCTTCACCAGCGTGCAAGAGAATTAATATGCGAAAAATATGGAATAGATGTGTCAGAAGGAGATTTGCCTAATCCGGTAGGCAAATCCTCTTCTGAGTTTTATTCAATAATATTCGAGGTTACGAACACTAAGGGGCTTTCGGCTGATAAGCTTGAAACAGAACAGTTTGCGCTGGTAGAGAAGCTTGCAAGGGAAAATGATGTTTCGTGCACGGAGGGTCTTATGGAACTGCTCTCATGGTGCAAAAGCAATGACATAATCATAGGTCTTGCATCATCTTCAAACCGCTATCTTGTAGATGGAATACTTGATGCTCTTGGCATAGCAGAATATTTTGATTATACAGTATCAGGGGAGGAGGTAGCGCATAAAAAACCTGCGCCTGACGTGTATGATAAGGTTCTTCTGCTGACGGGACTTGATGCTTCAGATGCCTGCGCAATTGAGGATTCGGCTGCCGGAATCGCCGCGGCTAAGGCTGCAGGGATATACTGTTTTGGTTATAATAATCCGACATCCAAGGGGCAGGATCAGTCACAGGCAGACTGTATTGTGGATGATCTCAGACAGATAATGGATAAATATTCATAAAAACCGGTTGTCAAATCATAATAATAAGTATATAATGTAAGAACAAAAGGGGAGCTTGTATGTGAAGCAGGCTGAGAGTAGGATGTATTCCTTTACCCATAACCTGATTTGGATAATGCCAACGTAGGGATATCACAGAATGCGACTATTACGCGGATATACTAATACTTGGTATGTCCGCGCTTTTTATTTATAAGTTTCCCGTGCGGTCCGTCGGGGGCACCACTTCTGGCCGCAATATAAAATTAATGCAGAGAAAAGAGGTAGAAAGATGAACACAGCATTAACAATCGCAGGAAGCGATTCCTGTGGAGGCGCCGGTATCCAGGCAGATATCAAAACCATGATATCTAACGGAGTTTATGCAATGAGTGCAATTACGGCTCTGACAGCGCAAAATACGACCGGCGTAACTCAGATTATGGAGGTAACTCCTGATTTTTTAAGGGAACAGCTTGTTAATATCTTTACTGACATTTTTCCTGATGCAGTGAAGATAGGAATGGTCTCGTCATCAGCTCTCATCCATGAGATTGGAAGAACGCTTAAGGAGTATGGCGCAAAAAATATTGTAGTTGACCCGGTTATGGTGGCTACAAGCGGGGCAAAGCTCATAAGCGATGAGGCCATAGGGGCGCTTAAGGAAGAACTCCTTCCAATGGCATGTATACTGACTCCGAATATACCGGAAGCTGAGGTGCTTTCAGGTATGCCCGTGAAGAATGAAGAGGATATGATATTGGCAGCTAAGGAGATAAGCGAAAGGTATCATTGTGCAGTATTATGCAAAGGCGGTCATCAGTTAAATGACGCCAATGACCTTCTGTACCGTGATGGTGATTACCAGTGGTTTTATGGTAAACGTATTGACAATCCTAACACACATGGAACAGGATGTACGCTTTCAAGTGCCATCGCGTCTAATCTTGCAAAAGGATTTGGACTTGATGAGTCAGTAGAGAGAGCAAAATCGTACATATCGGGAGCACTTGGCTACATGCTTAATCTTGGCAGTGGAAGCGGACCTTTGAACCATGGATTTGCAATCAGCGGAGAATATGTAAAAACAGCCGGGGAGGTACAGTTATAATGGAAAATGTAAAACGCACGTCAATATTTGAAAACGGACTTATATGGTTTGGAGCAGCGGTGTCGCTGGCAGAGATAGTTACCGGTACATATTTTGCTCCACTTGGATTTGGAAAAGGGCTGGCAGCCATAATAATCGGTCACATTATCGGATGTATATTATTGTTCCTGTCAGGAGTAATAGGCGGAAAGATCAGACAGAGCGCCATGGAAACGGTTAAGATAAGTTTTGGTCAGAAGGGTAGCCTCTTGTTTGCGCTTCTTAATGTGATGCAGCTTGTGGGCTGGACTTCCATAATGATATATGACGGCGCTCTTGCGGCATCAGGTATATTTGACATAGGTCATTATGTATGGTGTCTTGTTATCGGAGTGCTCATAATACTGTGGATAGTTGTGGGAATAACCAATCTTGGCAAATTAAATACTGTGGCAATGGCTGCATTATTTGTACTTACCATTATATTATTTAAGGTTATATTCTTTTCGGAAAATCCTGTGGGAACAGTGAGTGAAGAAGGGATGAGTTTTGGGGCGGCTATTGAGCTTTCCGTTGCCATGCCTCTTTCGTGGCTTCCGCTGATAGGCGACTATACAAGGGAGGCAAAAAAACCTGTCTGTGCATCGGCGGTTAGCGCCATAGTATATGGAATTGTAAGCTGCTTTATGTATCTGATCGGTATGGGTGCGGCCATATACACCGGCGAGACGGATATTGCACTTATAATGGTCAAGGCAGGTCTTGGAATTGCAGGACTTTTGATAGTTGTATTCTCAACTGTTACCACCACCTTTCTTGATGCATATTCTGCAGGAATATCCACTGAGACGCTTATGCCAAAGCTTAAGGGAAAATATGTCGCAATCATAGTAACAATCATAGGAGCAGTCCTTGCAATGCTGTTTAACATGGATGATATAACGAATTTCCTCTACATTATAGGTTCCGTGTTTGCACCGATGATTGCAATTCAGATAGCAGATTTCTTCATTCTTAAAAGGGATGGGAGAGGAATCAAATTCGATATAATCAATATAATCATCTGGGTTATAGGATTTTTGTTATACAGGTTCCTTATGACCATAGACATTGTAACGGGAAGCACCATACCTGACATGGTGGTTACAATGCTCCTGTGTATCATAGTAAGAAAGATACAATCACATAAGTAATTTTTCCTTATATTTTTTTGGTGACAATCCGGTATGTCTCTTAAAAGCCCTGAGAAAATTGGAATAATCGTTAAATCCACAGGCGTATGCAACATCATTAAGAGACATATCGGTGTACATCAGCTTTTTTGCTTTTGTTATTCTTCGATATAATATGTAATTATATATGCTGTGATTGGTGTATCTGGTAAATGTATGCATAAGACCGGAAGGGCTTATACCAAAATGTTTCGCAATATCATCCACGGAAAGGCGCTCCGAGAAGTGATTATTAATATACGTAAGAATCTCGTAACTCAGGCTTTTGTCCGATGTTGCCGGTGAAATGACGGGGTCTGCGCTTGTGGCATGGCATATAATGTTTATTATGGATGCAATATAGGAATATACACTGAATCTGTCTAATGGAAGGAATGATTTGCAACATTTTTGTGCGTTTTTTATCATTCCTTTTATTATGTCTGTATCACTCTTCGACAGGCTGAAGCAGTACCCGGTTTTGGTTATGGAATTAATGTATTGTTCAAGGCCTATCTGTCCAAATGAAAGATTTGACAGAGCCTTCGACGACATATAAATTGTTCCACGCTCATACTGCAAAAGCTCTTTTCTCTCAACCGCTCCGTGCATCAAAAACGGCGGTATGATAATGAACTGTCCATAGTCAAGATTGTATATATTATCGTCTACAAAGCACAGAATATCCCCTTTAAAAAAGAAGTATATTTCGTAATAATCGTGACAATGCAGGTTGGACGGAAAGCAACGATGGTCATATTTTAACTCTGCATTTATATATTCGCCGGAAGTGTCCATTTCGGTTAAGAGTGTATTCATATCGGGTCCCCATAATATTATCTGTGTTTTGCAGGATTTGCATATTATTATACCATAATGACATAGAAGTAATCAATTCCGTATAATATAATTAAAAAAAAGGGGGTAATGATATGCCGGTAAAAATCAGATTAAGACTTATGGCGTTCGTTATGATTATCAGTATTCTTGTAACTTCCTTTGTTCCTGTTTATGCCGGGAAGAAGATACCAGTAAGAAAAAGGCGGTGATTAAGATTAAGGTTGTTAAAAAGAAATCGAATATCACGGATACAAAAGGAGAGGTTATAATACCTACGGTTACAACATCTCCGCCCCAGACGCAGGATGCCATCCCTGACGGAGATTTTACGATAGTGTCTCCATATATGGTGTCCCAGATATATCTGAATGAGTATGCGGAAGAATATGATGGCCTCAGGTTGGTTGCAGAATGTTTTTCGGAAGATTTGAATATGGTTTCCGATGCGACGCCGGATATCATAACCGATGAGTCTGAGCTTGGTGGCAATGTTATCATATTCGGAAGCATAGGCAATAATCCGATTATAGATAATCTCATTTTCGCCGAAAGAATAAATGTCGATAGCGTAAGGGGCAAATGGGAAGTATATCAGTATGATGTTGTTGAAAATCCTGTAAGCGGAGTAGATAAGGCTCTCGTTATAACCGGAAGTAATAAAAGAGGAGCAATATACGGACTCTTTAATCTGTCAGAGATGATGGGGGCATCTCCATTTGTGTACTGGGCGGATGTTACGCCTGCACATAAGGATACTGTAACATTCAAATATTCTGAATTAAGAAGAACCTCAAAAGAGCCTTCCGTAAAATACAGGGGATTATTCCTCAATGATGAGGAACCGGCTCTTGGTACATGGGTACAGAAGCATTTTAAGAAGGATACGGGCAGCAAGTTCAATGAATATTTTTATGAAAAAGTATTCCAGCTTCTTCTCAGATTGAAGGCAAACTATCTGTGGCCTGCGATGTGGAATTCCGCATTTGGAGCCGGAGGCGTAGAGTTTCCTGAAAAGAGCGCTGAGCTTGCGGATGAATACGGTATCATAATGGGGACAAGTCATCATGAGCCTATGATGCTGGCACATCAGGAGTGGAACAATTATAAGAGTCAGTACAGCAATGAATGGAACTGGGCTACCAATAAGGAGGGACTGACAGAATTCTTCAGGTATGGCGCAGAGCATTATGGACAGTATGAAAATATATGTACCATAGGGATGCGTGGCGACGGAGATGCTAGAATGCTTCCTGAGGGCAGTACCGTGGAGGAGAACATTACATTGCTTAAGGATATAATTACCACTCAGAAGAGTATACTTGAGGAGTATGGATTATCGGATAAACCTACGATGATTGCCTTATATAAAGAGGTGGAGGAATACTGGTACGGTGACTCCGAGACTCAGGGATTTAAGGACTGGGACGGACTTGATGATACAATTGTAATGCTTGCCGAGGATAATTACGGCAATCTAAGGACGCTTCCGGGTGATGACGTACGTGACAGAGCGGGTGGCTTCGGAATGTATTATCATTTTGATTATAATGGGGCTCCGACTTCATATATGTGGACTCAGACCTTCCAGTTACAGAAGGTATGGGAGCAGATGACCATGGCATACGATTATGGGGTTGATGATATCTGGATTGTTAATGTCGGAGACCTAAAGCCTATGGAGATGCCTTTAGCATATTTCCTTGATATGGCATATGATTTTGACAAATGGGGAACCGGCAATATCAACAGCTTTTCAGAATATGAAGATGCATGGATAAGCAGTCAGTTCAGGGAAAGTTTAAGCGCCGAAGAGGTGTCGGAGATAACGGATATAATCAATGATTATCTTAAGATAACCACATACAGAAAACCTGAGATAGTAACATCTCAGACCTACAGCGTAGAAAACTATAATGAAGTATACAGAATACTGGCTGATATCGACAGTATAAAGCAAAGAGCGGATAAATATATGACCAGTCTGCCGGATGAACTTTTGGCGGCATATTATCAGCTGGTATATTATCCTGCCGTTGCGACCACCAATGTTATAAAGATTCAGTTGTATTCTGCACTTAATCAGGCATACGCTAAGCTTGGTCTTACCGGCGCCAACTACTATGCGTTCCTTATGAATGAGGCCATTGACTTTGATAAGGAAATGGAAAAAACGTATAATAAGGAGATGCCGGGCGGATTAGGCGATAAATGGGACGGAATGATGGACCAGGCAAAGAATGCCGCTCATATTGGATATGATTCATGGGAGCCGAAAGGAGCATATCCTACCGCGGTCAGTGTTTCGGGCAATACGGAGGCACAGATGAACGTATTGGTTCAGGACAGCCTCAAAAGCTATACTTCCGGTCAGGCTGATATGGATAAATTTACGGATATTAATAATGAGACATATTATGTAAGACTGATGAATACAGGAAATGCTTCCTACGAGTATAGTATCTCATCTGACTCTGACTGGATTATTACGGATAAATCGGGCGGTGAGGTATATGAAGAGGATGTAGTTAATGTATCCGTTGATTTTGATAAGATATCGGAATCCTCTGAGGGAAGCATTACCATAACGGGAAATTCCCAGATGGTAACTGTCAATATAAGTGCAAGGATTATCGACGTATCATCATTTGACAGTAAAACCTATGTTGAGGCTCATGATTATGTGGCGATCGAAGCGGGCAGATATTCTGCCATAACGGCAGGCGAGGGCGGCGCCGCATGGAAGGAAATAAAAGGCTATGGAAGAACTGAATCCGGAATGAAGGTATTTCCTACGACCTCATCCTTCTGTGACATTAATACATCGCCATGTATTGAATACAAGTTCTACGTTGACAGTACGGAAAGATATACGCTGCAGACACATATAGTACCTTCCAATAACGTGGACTGGAATAATGTAACGATGAAATTTGGCTATTCCATAGACGATGGATATATAGACGAAGTGGATACCATTACACCATCATACATAGCGGGAACATGGAGGGATTCCACATGGTCTAACGCAGTAAGAAATAACATCAGGAGCATCGAACAGTCTCTTGGAACACTCACCGAGGGAGTACATACCTTAAGGATATATGCGATAGACCCGGCGCTTGTTATGGAAAAATATATAATATATCCGGCGTCAAATCCTCTTAAGAAGTCATATCTCGGACCATGTGAGAGCTACATAAAGGAAGATTAAATATTGTATACAGGGAGGCGATGTGATAATATCTAATACAAAAGAACGACAGATTCTGATGTAGGAGAATATTATGCTCAAAAAAATATTTGATAAAACATTTTTAAAATTCATACTGGTCGGAGTTGCCAATACTGTATTTGGAACCGCGATAATGTTCATACTATATAATGTGTTTGGCGTGAATTACTGGGTTTCATCCGCGTCGAATTATGTGTGTGGAAGCATACTGAGCTATTTCCTGAACAAATTCTTCACATTCAGAAGTACTGAGAAGGGATTTGGAGTGATCATCAGATTTGTCGTCAATATAACCCTGTGTTATCTGATAGCATATGGAGCGGCAAAGCCCCTGATCCGCTATATCCTGTCCGGTATGGGCACGAGAATCCAAGATAATGTTGCAATGCTTGCGGGAATGGGATTGTTTGTCATACTGAATTATTTCGGACAGCGTTTCTTCGCCTTTAAGTATAATGTTCAGAAATAGTTGCAATATCTTCTTGACAGCAGGTTTGATATAATATAATCTGGTATTGAAAACTATGTAGCGGAGGAATTGCCATATATGTTTAAAGTTATTACTGATTCAGCAAGTAATCTTACGGAGGACATAGTTAAAAAATACGATATAGATATGATTTCGTATACTTACATGGTCGAAGATGAGGTTCACAGATGCTATGAGCCGGGTGTCAATGATGAAGAAGAAGGTAAGCGGTATTATGACAGGATGAGAGCGGGCGCTGAGGTTAAGACAAGCCTTATCAATTCTGCGGATATTGAAGAAGTGTTCGAGAAACATATGAAGGATGGTTATGATGTACTGTTCATCACCATTTCATCAAAGCTTAGCGGAACATATCAGTCGGCGCTCATTGCCTCGGAGGAACTGGCAGACAGATATCCGGACAGGCGAGCGCTCGTGATTGATTCGCTGTCGGCTTCATTGGGTGAAGGGTTTCTGGCTATTGAGGCGGCTAAGCTCAGGGACCGTGGTAAGGATATAGATGAGGTGGCGGAATGGATATATGATAACAGGCTTAAGATTCGTCATATATTTACCGTGGATGATTTGAAATATCTTAAGCGGGGCGGACGTATCTCTGCATCGGTTTCACTTGTCGGAACGGTTCTTAATATCAAGCCGGTGCTTGTTGCGACGGATGAGGGCACTATAGGTCTTGGTTCCGTTGTAAGAGGAAGAAAAAGGGCCCTTGATGCGCTTGTTAAGAATTATCTTGGTTATGCGGTTAATCCGTCTGAGAATGTGTTCGGAGTTGCACATTGCGATTGTCCGGAGGATGCAGAATACATTATATCGCGCATCCGGACAGAATGCAGCCCGAAGGAGATTATTAACTGTTATTATGACAGATGTACGGGCGGACACGTGGGCCCCGGAGCGATATGCATATTCTTTTTCGGTAATGACAGGAGTATGGAAAAGAGATAAATTATATTAATGAGGCGTGTATATTCTGATGTATATGCGTCTCATTTTTATGTCTGAAATTATATAAAAACATGAATATGCAAAAATTTCTGTCAAGCATTTTTGAAAATGTCCCAAAATAATTGAAACATTAGCCCCGGCATTTGCTGGGGCTTTTGTGTATTTACAGCAACAGTCCGTTCTTG
>CASFAQ010000045.1 GCA_949292725.1 uncultured Eubacteriales bacterium
ATATCATACCCTGACATCTGATCAACAAGCTCCGAATATATACAAGGGTCTGCAACTGAGAATGCGGTAAATCCGATCATCGAATTTACTGTATCGGTTGATAATGTATATACCTTATCGGTACCCTCAGGATTAACATAATATCCCGTATCATCCTCGCCGTTATCATAAGCATCTCCAATATAGAGCTTAAACGTATGATACTCTCTTTGCTCCTCCGGCACAGGAGTCTCCTCAGCTTCGGATTCCTCCTCAGTATCCTCAGTATCCCCGGTGTCACCGGCATCTTCAGTATCAGCCTCCCCAGTATCACTTACTCCTGTCACATTATAATAATCAACCGTAACCGTGGCATAAGGATTCTTAAGGCCATATTTACCCATGTCATCACAACTGTATTCTACACATTTGTCATATTCCAAAGACTCAAATACTGAAAGTGTTTCTGTAAGCGTATCCGTATCGGCGCGGACATTCTGATAAGGCTTTGTAATCTCCCATGTATAATACTCGTTCTCATCCGTAGTGTCTCCGATATACTCTGCCTCAAATTCAAGTCCGTCCTCCACATTAACCTCAAATCCGGTAATATAATCCGTGGTAATATTGACCTCATCGGTAATGTCCGTCATATCCGTAAGACTCCTTGTAAACGGATCATAATAATTAACCGATACGGTGTATACGGTAGTATCCGAATCAAGAAGTGCATAATAGCCGTTGGTCTCCGTAACAAGCTGCATGCCAAGTCTTGCACTGTACTGTGTACCGTCGGATGTGGTAATCGTATAGCTTATCTCCGGATTATCAAGTCCGTATTCCGACAGATCCTCCGCTTCCGACACAATGATCCTTATCGCATCATAGTCAGAAACCGCGTCGAGCATCTCCTGTACGTATTCCGAATTCATTGGAATATGAGTTTCCTCTTCTATCCAGAGTTCATTTTCATAAACCATATTTACCGTACCATAACTGTTCGTATACGATATCTTTACAACATCTTCCGTGTTAATGTCATATATATCTATGGTAGCTGAAGCAGCCGCATCCTCCTCGGCCTGTTTATCGCTCTTTACCCTGTTATACTCTTTCATAATAAGATATCCTGCTGCCAGCGCCGCCACACAGACTACCATAATGATTATTGATATTAACTGTTTTCTTTTCATCAGTGTTTCCTCCTGCGGTACCATACAAACAACCCCGTGCCAAGAATACACAGAGGAATAACAACTATTACTATAGCTCCCCATACTGTTGCGGCTCCAAAAGGAACATCAATATATTCCTGATTGAGATTTCTTTGCGGAACTGCTATGGTATTGGTTCCTTCACCCCTCATCCAGTCAAGCGTATCAAGGAACAGATCCGAATTCTTGCATTCATAATAATTAATCCAGTCGTCTGTAAATGTATACGGACTTGCAAATATCGCAACCTTTGACGACTTATCCTTATAAGTATCCGAAGCCTGAACCACCGTTACGAACGGTCCGTCTATATCTCCCTCCGTCTTCTCTATGGTATCCTCAGGTTCTGTCTTTGCATAGGAATGTTCCGATGTCTGTACAATAGTCGATACCTCAAGCGTACTTCTGAGATTAGCAGAATCTATAAGCTTAAGCCCCTGTGCTATCGGTACGATAACAATATCGTCCATATTAAAGTCCTCTGATATAGTATCCGTTACGGATTCAAACGAATTGACAAGATATGTCGGATAGTTCTGCAGATACTGGCCCTCGCTCTCAAGCACGACGCTGTCCGTAACCTGTACTCCGTAATACTCCAAAAGACTTATATAATTTGGCATCGGTTCCTCAGTATATGCTGCCACAAGCACTGCTCCGCCGCCATTATCAAGGTAACTCTTATACATTGCAAGCTCAGAATCCGTTATATCAGTCGTAGGCCCGTTAATGAACAGGATATTGCAGTCGGCAGGCACCTCGGTAGCAGATACCACATCAAGAGTCTCTACCTGAATATTGGATTTCTCAACCAGCTCCGTCATATTCTGTCCAAGCGCAGTCTCGCCATGCGCAGATACCACATACATTTTGGTATGAGCCTCTTCTGTTACATACTGAAGAGCTGAAGTAATCTGACCCTCTGCATCAAGGGTATATGCATACTCCGACTGCATCGTGGTATAATTAATCGACTGGTCAACGATATACATATCTGAGAAAGGTATGAAGCGGCTTGCTCCGGTTGTATTATTAACCACTATGATATCGTTGCCCTCAAGAGTTTCATCCGTGTACTCAGCCGTAAACTGCGGATAAAGTTCCGGATCCTTCCATTCCACATCTATATGTGAAAAATCATTATACTCATTCACCACATTTCTGAGAACCTCATATTCCTCGCCCTCTTTAACAACATAGTATATGGTAATATCATCAGTTATGCTTCCCGCATAATCAACCGTATCTTCCGTAAGGGTATATATACTTTCCTTTGTAAGGTCCACGCTCCATCCCAGTTGCCCGATAAACAGGTTGAAAAGTATAACGATGGCAACCACAAATGCAACTACTACCGAATTATACATTCCCTGCTTAAAGTTTCTGCTTGAAAATGAATTAAACCTGTACTTAGTTTTATTCTTATCACTCACTTTAATATCTCCTCTCTATATGAATTAGCTCCATCTCTTTTTCTTTATTCTCATAACCGTAAAGAATATGAATACAAATACAATGCTTATATAATATACAAGCGCTGACTGATCCATAATTCCAAGAGAGAAAGAATTGAATCTTTCTACAACGGAAAACCAGCCAAGAATATTCACGATAAGTCCATCATAGAACGAAGGATGCACAAAATATACTATTATAAATGCTGCAGCTCCTCCAAAGAATATAGCCAGCGAAACAATACAATTATGCATCATTGCATACGCGATAGCCGCCACAATAAACGTAACGATAATCATGCATCCAAGAACGGATACATGATTCGTAGGAAGAAGCGATGCAAGGCTTGTCATAAGATAAGTAAATATCATGACTATGAATGAGATAACCGCCGCTATCACCTGACTTTCGGTAAGTGAAGATATAAAAAGCCCGATTGCAAGATATGCCGCTCCCATAAGGAAGAATCCGATTATACTGCTGTAGGACTGCGAAAGCTGCGCATCACCATACATGTTCATTATGATGGGATATGTGGATATGATAAGTATTCCGATTGCATACACCGTAAGAAGTGCAAAATACTTGCCAAGTATTATCCTTGTCACGGATACCGGGGAAGTAAACAGCAGCTGATCCGTCTTCTGCCTGTTCTCCTCTGCCAGCGTTCTCATGGTGATAATCGGCATTATAAGCACTATAACAAATGTTATGGCGCCAAGCGTAGTGGACATCTCCGCATACATATTAAGCATATTGACGATGAAAAAATATAATCCGATTATAACAAGCATGATGGCAAGAAATACACAGCCTATCATGGATGTAAAATATGATTTTAACTCCTTTTTGTATATAGCTCCCATTATTCACTAACCTCCTCATTGACCTCTTCGGCGGCTGTATTCTCCTCAGACACCTTATCGGTATATTCCCTGATTCTGTCCTTATCATGGGTAAGTATAAGGAAGATCTCCTCAAGAGTAAGAGTATGCATTCTCATCTCCAGAATAGGACAGCCCGCCTCAGACATTGCATTAAACAGAGCTTCTCTTATGTCTGCATCCTCCTCCATCTTGATTGTGATGCCTAATTCATTATCATCCATTCTGTCCCTGTATCTGACGTCGCGGATGCCGTCAAGCCTATCGATTGCATTCTTAATGCGGTTTCTGTCGCCCTTAACCGTAACGATAAGCTCCTTCGACTCGTCGATCATACGCGCGATATTGGCCGGCGTATCATATGCTATAAGGTGACCCTCATTTATTATAATAATCTTATCGCATACTGCGCTGACCTCCTGCATGATATGCGAGCTGAGAAGTATCGTATGCTTCTTACTAAGACTCTTTATAAGCTCCCTTATCTCTATGATCTGATTGGGATCAAGTCCCACCGTAGGCTCATCCAGAATAAGTATCTCAGGATATCCAACAATAGCCGCAGACAGCCCCACTCTCTGCTTATATCCTTTTGAGAGATATTTGATAAGTCTCTCCGATACGTCAGTTATCTTGGTAAGCTTCATAATATCATTGATCATCCGGGTCCTGTCTTTTTTATGAACTTTCTTCAGATCAGCAACAAACATAAGATACTCACGAACCTTCATATCAGGATATATTGGTGGTTGCTCAGGCAGATAACCTATACATCTCTTCGCCTTCTCCGGCTCTTCAAACACATCATAACCATTGACAATCGCCTTGCCCGAGGTCGATGAAATATAACCGGTTATTATATTCATGGTCGTGGATTTGCCCGCGCCATTAGGTCCAAGAAATTTTCCGTGAAAATAAAAAAAGTCTGGCAGGCTGTAGACATACATCCATAACCTGCCAAAATATCTGCAATTGTATTATCCGTTAATCGTCAATATCCTTGTCGAACTCAAGCACGGCTCCCGTCTTTGCGTTAAGCGTTATATCATATTCATATATTCCATCGCGAAGCTCCACCTCATACACGGCAAGCCCGTCGTCATTATCATACTCCACCTTCACCACATCTGCACCGGGAGCTTTCTTAAGGGCAATGGTTTTTGCCTTATCAACTCCGATATATTTGGTTGCGCCGGACGACTTCTTGGATACTACCTTCCATTCGTACTCGATAAGCTTTCCGTTAGCTGCATCATATACAAGCTTGTACTGCTTAGAGCCCTTAGAAAGTCTTACCTTGTACTCTAACACACCGTCGTCATAGTCAGATACCATGCTAAGAACCTTAGCGTTCTTAACCTTACTTAGCGCCTTCTTCTGAATAGCCTTCTTAGACATTCCGGTCTGGGACGCATTATAATTATAATAATTCTGAACATCCCATCCATACTCTATAAGCTTTCCGTTAGCTGAACTGTACTGCAGGTTATACTCTTTTTTACCTTTAAATAACTCTACTTCGTATACAAGAACGCCGTTCTCCATATCAATATCCACTTCAGTTACATATCCGCCCGGCACCTTCTTAAGCGCCTTCTTCTGTGCCTGATTCGCACTGCTCATCTTCTTCGCATCCACAGCCTGTGAGCTATACACAAGCGATACGCACATCAGAGCAAATGCAATCACAAAAATACGTCTCATGATCCTCTTCATATTATATACCTCCCATCGTATGATACCTCATTGCGAGTCCACTTGTATAATAACACAAATCTTGATTATTTTCATTAATTTTTCAAAATATTTTCCAGTATTAATTATTTTTTAATAAATCATCAAGTATCTCGTTAAGCTGCTGTCTGGACGTCACCCTCACAGCCTCCATTCCCACCCGTATGGCTCCAAGTACGTTCTGCTGCTTATCGTCAAAAAACATGCATTCCTCCGCCGAAAGGTTGTACTTTTCAATAAGCGCCTTATATATGCGCACATCCGGCTTCAGGAGATGTACCTGATAGGATACGATACCTCCGTCGATTATATCAAGAAAATCCGCGTCCTTGGTATGCAGTTCAAAAAGTTCTTTGGAATAATTCGACAATATGTATATGCCGTATCCCTTTTTCTTTAACAGGGCAAGCTTCTTCCATATCTCCGGTCTTGCTATCGCCATCTTATCGCCGTTATGCAAGAACCGGCTTATGACGTCTATATCGTCCGGATACAGAATCCTGTATTTTTCTATTGCACTTTCTATAGTGAGAAGCCCACTGTCAAGTCCGTCGGCCCATATGGGTTCATGAAAAAGCTCTCCTCCGATACGTTCAGCCTCCGAATCGGACAGACCGTAATCCTTAAGCAAATCGTGCCATCTGTATTCAAGAAGTACTTCTCCAACATCAAATATAAGATTCTTAATCATATGTTAACCGTATGCATATCATCTCTTTAGTATATGCTCTCCCTTTCTTATAATATTGTTATCTATTCTCTTTTTCCCAAATATATAACCCTGATATGCCGTTATGAGCTCAGTATAATTATCCTTCTCATCTCCCAGCCAGTCCGACATTGTCGGCTCTGATATACGTGACTCTTTTTGATACATATATTATACCAATTGCAGGAAGGATTGCAATAACCGGAATGATATATAATATCACGGACACATGCCGCGCCTTATCCGTTCCTACAGACTGCGTCCGCCCTCTCCCTTATCAAAATATTTTTTGGAAATTTTCCAATACTATTTGACTAAAAATAATAAAAAGTGTAGAATTGCATCTGTGAATATGAGAAGAACATGGAAGGAAGGGCATAAGATTATGGGTATGCATTATTCTAAAAAGATTATGTCTCCCGACGAGCTAAAGTCAGAATATGCACTTACGCCGGAGCAGATTAGATTAAAAGCAATCCGTGACAAAGAGATAAAGGATATAATAACCGGAGAATCGGACAGATTTCTTGCCATCATTGGTCCGTGCTCTGCGGATAACGAGGATTCTGTATGCGATTATATAAGCAGACTCGCAAAGGTACAGGAAGAGATAAAGGATAAGGTTCTTATAGTACCTAGAATATATACCAATAAACCGAGAACTACCGGAGAGGGCTATAAGGGCATGGTCCACCAGCCGGACCCTGAAAAGAAGCCTGACATAAGCGAGGGTATCATAGCCATGAGAAAGATGCATCTTCGCGCCATATCCGAATCACATATGTTTGCGGCAGACGAGATGCTCTACCCTGAGAACTGGCCTTATGTTGAGGATATACTCTCCTATGTGGCAGTGGGCGCACGTTCCGTTGAGGACCAGCAACACAGAATCGTAATAAGCGGATTTGACATTCCGTGCGGCATGAAGAACCCTATGAGCGGTGACTTTACCGTTATGCTTAATTCATGTAAGGCGGGACAGTCCTCACATACATTTCTCTACAGAGGATATGAGGTTCATACCGACGGCAATCGTCTGGCTCATACTATACTGAGAGGAGCTGTTAATAAGCACGGTCAGAGTATACCTAACTACCATTATGAGGATATAATGCGTCTGAGCAGATTATATAATGATTTTGGTCTGCTTAATCCGGCTGTCATCATCGACACCAACCATTCTAACTCCAATAAGGCATTTGAGGAGCAGCCGCGTATCGTTGAAGAGGTTCTTCACAGCAAGCGCATATCGCCTGATATCAGTAAGCTTGTAAAGGGTATAATGGTAGAAAGCTATATAGTTGAGGGCCGTCATAATATAGGACAGCACATATACGGCCAGTCCATTACCGACCCTTGTATCGGCTGGGAGGATACGGAGGCTCTTCTTAAGAATATCGCTGAAAAACTGTAGTCATACATAGCGGATTAATATACGCTTCCAGAATACAACCTGCAATAAGAAGAATATAGAGAATGATTATAACTGCTCTCTTCTTCTTTTGCAGGTCATTTATTATATACATTATTCCCAGAGAATATACGATTACATACAGAATCATCTGCGGAAATATCCATGAAAGAAGGTATATCACCGCATCCGTGCCGTATGCCATGCACATAAAGCATGCAAAAAAACCGGTTATGAATCCATTTTTAACACACAGCCATATAATATAAGGCGTCTTTACGACCGTCACCGACAGAAGCCATAAGAGCGCATACGTTCCGGTCCTTTTTACTGTTACTCTTATTAAAAGAAATGCTCTTTCGGCCTTTCCGGTATACTGATATCTGTTGATAACATAATCCATAAAACTGTCCACAGCCGCTTTTAAATCATCAAAATAGGAGCCTTTTATAAGGGCTCCCGTCAATATTCCCAGAAATATACACACTCCCATAAGTGCGGCATATTTTTTCCATAACACGGATAACTCATCCCCTTTTCTTAAGGATATGCAGTTATCTTGATTGTAGAACTCTGTTATAGGCAAAAATACCTGCTATGGTCTTGCCGTCCGTTATACGTCCATCCATTATCATATCAAGAAGCTCCGGCATAGTGTACTTAACAACCTCTATTATCTCGTCCTCATCGGGATTCTTCTCAGCCATGCAAAGCTTCTCGGCATAGTATATATACACGCATTCAGATGTATACGCCGGTGCGGAATGTACGTCTATAAGATGTCCGATATGCTCCGCCGCATACCCGGTCTCCTCGGTAAGCTCCCTTGCAGCCGCAGTTTTCGGATCCTCTCCGGCATTGATTGCTCCCGCCGGTATCTCTATAAGTTCGGTTTCAGTACCTATCCTGTACTGCTTCACCATGATTATCCTTCCATCATCCGCAACGGGCACTATCGCCGCCGCTCCCTTATGATGAATATAATCCCAGTTAACCACACTCTCATTGGCAAGCTGAATCCTGTCCTCATAAAAATCAACTATATGCCCCTTATGAACCAGAGTACGATCAAGCCTCCTGTATCCGTTATCCATTACTATTCTCCCTTATTCATCAATGCAAATTCCTGTATTGCCTTCAATAAAAACGTATGCACTCTTTTAATAGATTCGACGTCTGCGCGCTCATTAACCGTATGGATATCCAAAACATCCGGCCCCATGGAAACTATGTCGATACCCTCTATCCTGTCCGAGAATATTCCGCCCTCAAGTCCCGCATGTATGGCTTCAACCACGACGTCCGTGCCGCCCTCCTTCTTATAAACCTTACAAAGCATATCTAAAAATTCTGAACCTCTTTTGATATCCCAGCCCGGATACGCTCCGCTCGTTTCAAAATCAGCTCCCGTAAGCTTAGCCAGAGCCGAAAGTCTTCTGCACATATATTCCTTATAGCTCTCCTTCTGGCTTCTTACTGAAATTGATACGTATATACGGTTCTCATCACATCTCATGATTCCAAGATTGGATGAGCTTTCAACCATACCCGGTATATCGCTGCTCATCACATGAACACCGTTAGGAACCACGCAAAGATACTGTATAAGCTTCTCACATGATGTATCATCTAAGACCATGTACTCATCCTTATCATCCCTGCCGCCGGTCCGTATATCAAACATAATATCAGGCTCCGCCGCCACAAGCTCAGACTTAAGCGTGTTAATTATATCCCCAAGCTCATCAATACATGCGTCATATTCCTCAGGTGAAATCACCAGCCTTATCGTCGCCTCGTTAGGAATTACATTATCCTTTCCTCCGCCGTTTATATCAAGAAGCCTGCAGCCACCGCCGGAAAGTCCTGCAAGCACTCTTCCTACGGTCAGTACCGCATTGGCGCGATTCTTATGAATCTCCGTTCCCGAATGGCCTCCCTTAAGTCCCTTAACGGTTATATCCACGCACACTCCGCACACGGATTCTCTTGTAATATTAAATATAGTCCTTGTCGTGATGCCGCCCGCACAGGCACAGACAAACACACCCTCGTCCTCCGAATCCAGATTGATCATATGCTTTCCCTTAAGGTGATTTACGTCAAATGCAATCGCTCCAAGCATTCCCACCTCTTCATCCGTGGTAAAAAGCATCTCAAGCGGAGGATGTATGAGCGTATCGTCGCAAAGTATATCCAACATATACGCCATGGCAATTCCGTCGTCAGCGCCAAGAGTCGTACCATCAGCAGTAATGAATCCGTCTTTTATGACAGGTTTAATCGGATCCCTTGTAAAATCATGGTCCGATTCTTTTGTTTTCTCACCCACCATATCCATATGTCCCTGCAATATAAGAGGAGGGCATCCCTCGTAACCCGGAGTCGCATCCTTGTATATCACAACATTTAACGCATCATCCTGAACATATCTTAATCCGCGCTCCCATGCAAACTCCACGAGGAAATCACTGATTCCCCGATTATTGCCTGAGCCCCTTGGTATGCTGCTTATCTGTTCAAAAAAATCAAATACCATAATTCTTTTTCTCCTTTAATTCTTAAAGCTATGTATAGGAGCCGGGATTCTTCCCTTTCTGCCTATGAAGTCATCACACGAAAAACCGTTAACAGGCATGATAGGCGCATAGCCCAAAAGTCCTCCGAATGAAACCGTCTCTCCAACACCTTTTCCTATCACCGGTATAATCCTTACGGCAGTCGTTTTCTGGTTCACCATTCCTATCGCCATCTCATCTGCAATTATACCCGATATGGTCTGCGCCCTGGTATCTCCCGGAATGGCTATCATATCAAGTCCGACCGAGCATACGCAGGTCATAGCCTCAAGCTTCTCTATCGTCAGAGCTCCGTCCGTAACCGCACGAATCATGCCCTGATCCTCGCTTACCGGGATAAATGCGCCGCTAAGTCCCCCCACGTACGAGGAAGCCATGACACCGCCTTTTTTTACCTGATCGTTAAGAAGCGCAAGCGCCGCAGTGGTTCCGGGAGCGCCGGCCCTTTCAAGTCCCATTTCCTCAAATATATCCGCTATACTGTCTCCTACCGCCGGTGTTGGCGCAAGCGACAAATCTATGATACCAAACGGTATCCCCATTCTGCGTGAAGCCTCTTTTGCCACAAGCTGTCCGACTCTGGTTATCTTAAACGCCGTCTTCTTAATCGTCTCGCACAACACTTCAAAATCAGCCCCATGTATGCTTTCAAGAGCTTTTTTTACAACTCCCGGACCGCTTACCCCTACGTTTATTATGGAATCTCTCTCAGTTACGCCGTGAAATGCTCCCGCCATAAACGGATTATCATCAGGCGCATTGCAGAATACCACTATCTTGGCACATCCGATGGAATCCCTGTCCCTTGTCTCTTCTGCGGTCTGCCTGATAACCTCACCCATAAGCCTTATCGCATCCATGTCAAGTCCGGTCTTTGTGGAACCGAGATTGACGGAGCTGCATACCATATCAGTTGCGGAAATTGCCTTTGGTATCGACCTTATAAGATTCTCATCCGCTCTGGTCATTCCCTTTGACACAAGCGCCGAATAACCTCCGATAAAATTGACCCCAACCTTCTTTGCAGCCTTATCAAGCGTTTTCGCTATCGTTACAAAGTCCTCCGGAGTTTCGCATGCTGAAGCTCCCACAAGGGCAATCGGCGTAACGGATATCCTCTTGTTGACTATCGGAATACCATATTCCTTTTCAATAGCCTGACCCGTCTCTACAAGATTTGCCGCAACCTGTGTGATTTTATTGTAAATTTTTCGGTTAAGCTCATCAAGATCATTATCTGCACAGTCAAGAAGGCTTATTCCAAGAGTTATGGTTCTTACGTCAAGATTTTCCTTTTCAATCATCTGGTTGGTTTCTAAAACTTCATTTATATTGACCATAATCACACTCCCCTATAATCTGTGCATCTTATCAAATATTTCTTCCCTCTGCATCTTAATGGTGCAGCCTATATTTTCCCCGATAGCGTCAAAATCATCCGTTATCTCTGAGAAATTCTTATCGCTCTTTTCAATATCGGCAATCATCATCATGTTAAAATAGCCGCCCGTGATGGTCTGGGATATGTCGAGTATATTCACCTTATTGTCAGCAAGATATGTACATACCTTCGCTATGATTCCAACGCTGTCTTTTCCAACTACAGTTATTATTGTCTTTTTCACACCAATCTTCCTTTCACGTTATGTTATATTGTAACAGCGCATGATAAGCTGCTCCTGTCCGCTGTCCTTATGTTGAATCTGGATATATCGCCGTATTCCTTTTCAAGCTCGTATCTGATGGTCTCATATGCAAGCATGGGATAATTATTCTCCTTGCTGAGATGCGCCAGAAATACATGCTTTACATTCCTTCCCAAAAGCTCAAGTATGAGCCTTGCACTCATGTTATTTGAAAGGTGACCCCTGTCTCCGAGAATCCTTTTTTTCAGCCGGAACGGATATTTCCCTGCCTGAAGCATGGCGATATCATAATTGGCTTCTATAAAAAGCAGATTACAGCCCAAAAGCTTCGACGTCACATAATCGTCATACACTCCGAGATCCGTAGCCATACCCACATGGCACTCGGACGAATCTATTCTGTAGCATACAGGGTCCGCCGCATCATGTGATATGGAAAACGGTGTTATCCGCATATCCCCTATATTAAATGTAACGTCAGGCCTGATGGGATTAAAAAGCGCAGTATCTATCCTGTGTTTATTATCACTTTTTTCTATGGCTTCCAAAGTAGCGCAGGTCGCATACACCGGAATTCTGTATCTGCTCAAAAGAACCGGAAGACCCATTATATGGTCCGAATGCTCATGCGTTACAAGTATGCCCGAAAGTCCGCCCACGTCCTCTCCGATATCCGAGAGTCCGCACAGAATACGTCTGGTGCTTATTCCGGCATCCAAAAGGAGTCTTGCCGTACCGTCGCCTATATATTCACAATTACCACTGCTGCCGCTTGAAAAGCTTGCAAATTTCATACGTATACCCTCATTTCATACCATAGCGAGTATATCATATAGCATTCCAATCCTCTATACATTTTCTTAATTGTTTAGAAAGATTTTCGATATCTCCGTTATTATATATTACACGATTGCATCGCTCCATAAAGAATTCGTCGGGCTTTTGTTTCCGTATAAATGCATGGGCCCTCTCTGCCGTATAACCCCTCATACTGACAAGCCTTTGTACACGTATATCAGTATCGGCGGTGACATACCACACCTCGTCGCATATAGAATCGCATCCGGCCTCATATAATATGGCCGATTCCACGGCGACAAGTCCCACGCCCTTATCCCGACATTCTCTGACGACCCGGTTGATACACTCTGTAACATAGGGATGAACGATGCTGTTTTGTATGGCAAGCATCTCCTCTGAGGACATAAGTATGCCTGAAAGTATGCCTTTATCTATATTTCCATCCTTATTTAGTATCCCCGGACCGAATTCCTCAACCATCCTTTTATATGTGTCGGTGCCCTTATCCATGGCGGTATGCCCTATATCGTCCGCAAGCAAAGTTACTGCACCATAATCTTTTTCAAGCATCTCCATGACCTTACTTTTACCGCTTCCTATACCGCCCGTTATGCCAAGTACCTTCATAATAACTGCTCCTCTTACACATTTAGTGCGCCTCATACCAGTCAGAGCCGCATTTTACTTCCACATCCATCACAACCGACATGTCCGCCGCACGCATCATTTCTTCTTTTAGTATGGCCGACGCTTTCTCCGCTTCGCAGGCCGGAGCCTCAAGCAAAAGTTCATCATGCACCTGGAGAATAAGCCTGGTATCAAGCCCCTCCTTCCTGAGCCTTTCTGACACGCGTATCATCGCTATTTTTATAATATCCGCGGCAGTACCCTGTATCGGCGCATTCATGGCCACCCTCTCACCAAATGAGCGCTGCATGAAATTCCCCGAGGCAAGCTCCGGCACCGGCCGCCTCCTCTTATATTCCGTTATGGTATAACCTTTCTCTTTTGCATCCGAAACCATCTTATCAAGAAAATCCTTGATGGTAGGATATGTCTCAAAATACCTCTTGATATAATCATCCGCCTCTTTTCTTCCTATATCGAGGTCCTGTGACAGTCCGAACGAGCTGATACCATATATGATTCCAAAATTAACTGCCTTTGCCTTACGCCTTAACTCATCACTCACCTCGGATAACGGCACATGAAATACCTTGGATGCCGTTATACTGTGAATATCCCTGCCCTCGTTATAGGCCTCTATGAGGCTTTTGTCAGCCGACATATGCGCCAGCACGCGAAGTTCTATCTGTGAATAATCCGCATCTATGAATACGCATCCTTCTCTTGGCACAAATACCTTCCTTATCTTACGTCCAAGCTCCATCCTTATCGGAATATTCTGCAGATTGGGCTCCAGACTGCTTATCCTTCCAGTGGCAGTTTTGGTCTGATTAAACTTACCGTGTATCCTTCCGTCTTCGCCGATATATTCGGATAGTCCGTCGGCATAGGTGGATTTTAACTTCGTAAGAGTCCTGTAACTTAGAACCGCAGGGATTATAGGATCCTCATACCTGAGTTTCTGAAGTATATCCGCCGATGTAGAATAACCCGTCTTGGTCTTTTTTGCAAACGGAAGTTTCAGCTTCTCAAAAAGTATCACCCCAAGCTGCTTAGGAGAATTGATATTAAAACCTTCTCCCGCATACTCATATATTTCCTCTTCAAGCTTACGTATTCCGTTATCAAGCGACCTGCCGTATTCGTAAAGTGCCTCCTTATCCACGGATATACCTTCATTTTCCATATCATACAGAACATATATAAGCGGCATCTCTATATCCGTATACAGTTCATACATATCATCCTCTTTAAGACTCTCTATAAGCTTTGGAAATGCGTCTCTAAGTATACGGCACTGCATAAGACAATATCTGATATATTCATCCTTACTGTTCTCGAATGCATCTTTTACCGTTTTTTTCCCAAATAACTCGCTATACATGGGCGTCTCCCTGCCAAGATGATCCCTCGCAATATCGCATCCATCATAGCTTCCCTTAAGCGGATTTATAAGATAAGCGGCAAGGTGTGCATCAAATATATAAGGCGTATACTCCGTATCCAGTATATCAAGCTGATCCTTTAGGTTATACAGGACAAGCCTTGCATCAGATTCTTTAATAGACGTAAATACTTCACGTACTGTACCGCTGCCCTCCGCCACTACAGGCATATTGCCGACACAGTCAAGAACCACCCCGTACACATTATCATCATCCCTCATGATATATGCGGCAAGATATACATCATCCCTTATCACGGATTCGCACATTGCACGCACCTTACGGCTGATGCCGTCTTTATCTCTTATATGTTCGCATTCTATATATTCATCATGTTGTGCGGCTGCATCCGCAAACCTCGTAAGCATACTCTTGAATTCAAGCTCTTTTATAAGATGATATGCATCTTCATTGAACATATCATCTATGGCGGCGTCATTTATATCATAGTCAAGCTCACAGTCTGTTTTGATAGTTGCAAGCTCCTTACTTAATATGGCAAGCTCCTTATGCTCCGTAACCGCCCTTCTTGCTTTA
Organism: uncultured Eubacteriales bacterium; assembly: GCA_949292725.1. Classification (GTDB taxonomy): domain Bacteria; phylum Bacillota; class Clostridia; order Lachnospirales; family Lachnospiraceae; genus V9D3004. The sequence goes on from CASFAQ010000045.1 coordinate 15,022, forward strand.
TCCGGCTTTATATCCTCCGCATGCGCTATAACATTCTCAACGCTTTCATATTCCGTAAGCAGCTTAACCGCCGTCTTTTCTCCAACTCCCGGAAGCCCCGGAATATTATCGGAAGAGTCCCCCATAAGCCCCTTAAGGTCTATAATCTGCTTAGGCGTAAGATTATAGACTTCCTTTACCGTATCGGGGTCATAATCCTCCACAACAGTCTTTCCTCCTCTGGTCTTTGGTATGCGAAGCTTAACCTTATCCGTTACAAGCTGTAAAAGGTCCCTGTCGCCGGATATTATCACCGTATTATATCCCATATCCGATGCTTTTTCCGATATCGTTCCAAGTATGTCGTCAGCCTCGTATCCCGGGCGGGTAACCACGCATATATTCATCGCCCCAAGGACATCCTGTATAATGGGAACCTGCATATGAAGCTGCTCCGGCATGGGTTTTCTTGTACCCTTATATTCCTTATACTTCTCGTGCCTGAACGTCTTTTCTTTCACGTCAAAAGCAACCGTCAGATAATCCGGTTGCTCCTCATCCAAAACCTTAAAAAGTATATTCAAAAAACCATACACGGCGTTAGTATGCCTTCCTTTTCCGTCCGTAAGGTCAGGAACACCGTAAAACGCCCTGTTAAGTATACTGTGTCCGTCAATTAAAACAATTTTTTTCATAAATAAACTCCAATCACTAATAGAATTATCATACATTGTTATAATAACCTATTAGTTTTGGAGTGTCAAAAAAGTTTTTGTTGCATACAAAAAAAGTATGTGGTAGAATAAGCCTCGCAGAGAAGAGATACTAAGTTTACGCCGGTGTGTCGGAATTGGCAGACGAGACAGACTCAAAATCTACTTCGTAGAATGTTGGGTGCCCTGGTAAAGCCCTTGATAAATCGGCGCTTTCACAACTTCATAAATTCATTTGGTTTTAATATCCCTCCCGCACATCCCTCCAAAATCTGGGGTGTGCGGGGTACAAGGGAAATTAAAATATAAATGCCGGTGTGTCGGAATTGGCAGACGACCGCGACTCAAAATCGTGTGGAGAAATCCGTGTGGGTTCGAGTCCCACCAATGGTCTGTACTCCAGTGTTCTCCGGGTAGAACGCCAGGATCGCATTCGCAGAAGATACCTTGCTGCTGTAATCCAGATGAGTGTAGATGTTGGAAGTCGTTCCAATATCACTGTGCCCCAGCCATTCCTGGATTTCCTTTAAGCTGACGCCATTTGCGTAAAGCAGGCTGGCACAGCTGTGACGAAGGTCGTGGAAACGGATTTTCTTCAGCCCGTTATTTTTCAGCGTGATCTCAAAATGCTGGGTGATAAAATTTGGCTTCACAAGCTCCCCCATCGCATTGACATAGATATAATCCAGGTACTTCTGGCAATAGGCCGTTCCACACACCTTCTGATTGACCAACTGCTCCTGTCTGAGCCGGTGCAGTAATTCCTCAAAAGGCGGGACCAGCGGCAGCGTGCGATAGCTGGATTTCGTCTTGGTTCGGTCTTTCTGGATCGTGACTTCCTTACCGTCCACCGTAACCTGCGTTACTGTGTGTTTGACGGTGAATGTCTTTTTTTCAAAGTCGATGGCGTCCCATTTCAGTCCAACAACCTCACTGCGGCGCAGGCCATAAAATGCGGCAAGAATAACAGCCAGCTCAATCGGGTCGCCACGCACCACATTGAAAAGAGTTTCAAGCTCATCCTGATTGTAGATAGTAGCGACATATTTGGCCTTTCTGGGCCGTTCCACGCGGTCGGCAGGATTGGACTTAATCAGGCCAATCTGGAAAGCATATTGCAGGCATTTGCGAATGTTCGCGTGGCGGTGGATGACTGTATTCGCAGACAGCCCTGCGTTCAGTTCTTGCTGATAGTATTCCTGGATGTACTTTGGGTGCTTTTCCAGGTCTTGAAGCGTGAGCTTTTTGTCCTGGAAATATGGGATGATGCTGCTTTTGATGGATGTGCAGTAGGAAGCATACGTTGTGACTTCCACGCTGTTCTTCATCATATCCAGCCATTCCAGCAAAAAATCCGTAAACAGAATCGGGGCTTCATCCGCGCAGGGATTGACCTGCGCCATGATGTTTTCTTTGACCCATTCCAGATCGACCGCATATTGAAAAGCCGCAACGATGATCTCATGGTACATCAGCAGCTCATTTGCAGTCGCTTCGTTTTGCTGACGCTCATGGCGGTAGAAACTCTCCAAGTCTCTGGCCGTCATCTTTAAGAGAGCTATCGGATGGTCCTGGAAATAGGGCATGATGTAGTTTTTGATGTCGTAGGCATACTCAGCATAGGTGCTGGTGCCAAGCGCCACAGCTTTGTCCTTGAGCCATTTAGAGAGGAAGTCCGTGAAAAGCATATCTGCATTTTCCATAAGGTTGTCCGGGTTAAATTCTTTGCGTGTTTTGAGCAATATTGCCTCCGCCCGCTTCTTATTGCCTTTGACCGGCAGCCCGGTACTAATGGATTTGCCTTTGCGCTTTCCATCCTTGCCTTTCCAGCTCAGGATCATTTGATAGTAACCATTTTGTTCTCTCAGGTGTCCTGCTACCATTGTTTTCCTCCTTCCAAGCAGTAGCTGTATTCACCCGCTGTTGACGCTTATATCGTAGCAGTTGCGGAAGAATGCGGCAAGGATACGGATTAACTTCGTCCGATAACGTGCAGGTAATTGAAAATATGTAATTTAGGAATCTTATAGGTCCGTTGAAAATCATCGTATAAGCGTCTTTTTGTGATAGTGACATACTCATGTGGAACACCTCCTCAGTCGGAGAATGTCATAAATTATAGATAGAATAGCCGCACCAATGTCTGGCTAACTGTTCGTGAAAGCAGCTCACTGGTGCGGCTATATGATTTATCTGTGATTTTTACGCCACATTTGCCACGCATCCCTGACGCCGGGGACAGAACAGGTCTCCGCTGGCGCGGCTGTCATAACTCCGCAGCGTCGCTCGTAGCGTGCGCCGCAGGGTTCCCCCCAAGTCTTTGGCGGGCCGTGAGGAAGTATCTTTAAGCCCCCGCGCCCTCATCGCGCCGGATGTGCCACCATCCGGGTCACAGGGCCGTTGATCGCTCCGAAACAGCTTGTCCATCACCTCCTGGCTGCTCCATCTTCGCGGCGTCCCTCCATCTTCGCGGCGTCCTGCATTCGCTCATACGCGGGTTATGTACCTGTTCTGCCGTGTATTCGGTTGTCAAAGATCAGCGAAGGAAAAATCCCCTTCTTGATAACCATGACAAAAACAGGCGATTTGTCCTGCCTGTTACGCAAATTTTTTGAAAAAATTTTTAGCCTTGCCGCTTGGCCGGGGCCGTACACAGAGCAAGCATCGGGTAAACAAAATAAAATAGGTACTATCGTGCCTAAAAGAGCCTCCTAAAAGGTTCTTCTCGACAGAGAATAGGAACGATAAAATATCATTAAGGAGACGATAGTACCTATGGAGATGTTAAAAGAGCTGGGACGGCGAATTCAAAAAGCCCGTAAGGTGAAAAAACTTACACAACAGGAACTCGCTGATTTGAGCCATGTTTCGCTGAAGCACGTTCAAAGTTGTGAAAGAGGGGAAAAGAACCCTTCTTTTGAGGTTCTGCGTGCTTTTGGTAAAGTTTTGAATTTGTCCTTGGACTCCCTGATGAATCTTGATCTGCCCGAAGATGAACAATCCGCCAACGATATGCGGCAGCTCTACCTTTCGTGCCCTCCGGCGGCCAGAAAGGCGCTGTTAAACTCGTCCCGTGCGCTGGATAATGAACTAAAAGAGATGACGCAGGCAGACTAATGTGACCAAGATAAAAAAGCAGAGGAGAAATAAGCCGGTGGAGGAATAAAAATCCCCCACCGGCTCTTT
>CASFAQ010000046.1 GCA_949292725.1 uncultured Eubacteriales bacterium
CGTACTAAGGTTTGGCACGTCGCAACGGAACGCCTCATACGGGTCGACAGGTATGTCGAGACGGTTGAGGTTGAGCCCGTAGTCAGGCTCGAACAGGGCCTGTATGTCTGTATATTTATATCTCTCGACCTTCTTCGTGGGGAAGCTGATGCGCTTGAAGTCCTCATAAGCTGCGTCGCGCACGGCATTCATGGTGTCCACACTGTGGCCCATTATCATGTCGCGGCACTGGTTGTAAAGGTCTATATATTGTTTTTCGCTATTCATCCGTATATTAAATTACGAATTATGAAACATAAGTTCGGCATTAGCCAATAATGAAACGAAGTTCAGCGTTAGCTAATTATGAATTATGAATTGTGAATTATGAATTAATCCCGGTCCACTTCCTCCTTAATCCAGTCGTAGCCGCGTGCCTCGATTTCTTTCGACAACTCCGGCCCTGCTGTCTTGACTATGCGTCCCTTGTAGAGCACATGAACGATGTCGGGTTTAATGATGTCGAGCAGACGCTCATAGTGAGTAATGACGATGCAGCTCGACTCCGGCGTGCGCAGTTTGTTCACGCCTTCGGCCACGATGCGCAGCGCGTCGACGTCAAGACCAGAGTCAGTCTCATCCAGAATGCTGAGCTTCGGCTCAAGCATTGCCATCTGGAAAATCTCGTTACGCTTCTTCTCTCCACCGCTGAAGCCTTCGTTTACAGAGCGGTTAGACAGTTTGCTGTCAAGCTCAACAATCTTTCTCTTCTCACGCATCAACTTCAGAAAGTCGGCAGCGTTGAGCGGCTCCTTGCCCTCATACTTGCGCTTCTCGTTGACCGCGGCACGCATGAAGTTGGTCATCGACACGCCCGGAATCTCCACCGGGTACTGGAACGAGAGGAATATTCCCTCGTGTGCCCTATCCTCCGGCTTCATAGCGAGCAGGTCTTTTCCATTAAACGTTATCGAGCCGGCCGTAACCTCATACAGCGGATTGCCCACCAGCACCGCGCTCAACGTACTCTTGCCCGAGCCGTTAGGTCCCATTATGGCATGCGTCTCACCGTCCTTTATGGTGAGGTTGATGCCCTTCAATATTTCTTTGTCGCCAATCTTGGCGTGTAAGTCTTTTATTTCTAACATAATTCTTGTTTATAATTTATTCCGGCCTTACGGCTTGCGCCTGCCTGAGTTGTTTATTTCAAATCTAAAAGAGAATCCAATAGTCCGCCGAAGTCACTGCTTGTGAACTTGAACGGGAACGTAACTTTCAGTCCCACTGACAGCGCGTGGCGGTGCATCGGCGAGCGCATTGCATAGGGTGTTGTGTCCTTTCCGAATGTCGTCTGCGACGATGTATGTCCGTCGACAGCCATGCGGAAGCCGTAGTCTATCTCAAGAGCCACGCACGAGAACATATAAATGTCGAGGCCAACCACCGGCGCCACACTAAGCACGGGGCTGCTCACGCTGTACTTGCGCTCATAGCTGCCATACATTCCCGACGTGCTCACCGTGCCTGCATCCTTGCGCCCGGCAACGTTCCAGAAGGTGCTTGCACCGAGATAAGGCTGCAACGGGCACGACTTTGACAGGAAATACCAGCGTCCGCCAAGCATAATCTGCGACAGATCGGCCGATACGTCGCCTGAGTAGAAGTCCATCACCTCGTGGTCATATCCTCCGACAACCGAAAAGCCTGTCTGCGGAATGAAATACTCTATGTGAGCCGAGAAGTTAGGACCGCCTCCAGTCTTTATCGGGTCGTAATACTTGTCAGGAGTTTCGTTGAACGTTACAACCGGCTTTACAGGACTGAGTCTGAAATCTATTGCCCATCGCCGCGAGTCATCGTCCTGAGCGTTTGCCACAAGTCTTGACAGACAAAGCAGCAAGACTAAAACAATCAAATGTCTTGTATTCATCATAACAACATTTTTATATATATCGTTAATGAACCGATAAACCCCTACGGCACTACCCCGCCAATTCTTAATTTTTAATTCTTAATTTTTAATTTAAAGAACTATCCAACCGTTCCTTCAAGCGACACGCTGAGCAGTTTCTGGGCCTCGACGGCGAACTCCATTGGCAGCTTGTTAAGCACTTCCTTGGCGTATCCGTTGACGATAAGGCCGACGGCCTGCTCCGTAGGAATGCCGCGCTGGTTGCAGTAAAACAGCTGGTCTTCGCTGATTTTGCTGGTCGTTGCCTCATGCTCCACTATCGCAGTATCGTGTCGTTGTGTATGTCCATATACGGGAACGTGTGGGCGCCGCAGTCGCTGCCCAGCAGCAGCGAGTCGCACGACGAATAGTTGCGGGCATTGTCGGCGTTGGGCGACACGCGCACCAGTCCGCGGTAAGAGTTCTGGCTGTGTCCGGCGCTGATGCCCTTGCTTATTATAGTACTCTTGGTGTTCTTGCCCAAGTGAATCATCTTCGTACCCGTATCGGCCTCCTGATAATTGTTGGTAACGGCTACGCTGTAGAACTCTGCCACGGAGTTGTCGCCGCGCAGTATGCACGACGGATATTTCCACGTTATGGCCGAACCCGTCTCCACCTGAGTCCACGACAGCTTCGAGTTAACTCCACGCAGGTCGCCGCGCTTTGTAACGAGGTTGAACACTCCGCCCTTGCCATGTTCGTCTCCCGGATACCAGTTCTGCACCGTAGAATATTTCACTTCGGCGTTGTCCTTTACGATAATCTCGACGATGGCGGCGTGAAGCTGGTTCTCGTCGCGCATCGGGGCGGTGCAACCCTCAAGGTAAGACACGTAGCTGTCGTCCTCGGCTATGATGAGCGTGCGCTCAAACTGGCCCGTGTTCCTTGCGTTGATGCGGAAATACGAGCTAAGCTCCATGGGGCTGCGCACGCCCTTGGGTATGTAGACGAACGAGCCGTCGCTGAACACGGCGCTGTTAAGGGCGGCAAAGAAGTTGTCGCGGTAAGGCACCACGGTGCCGAGATACTCCCTTACAAGGTCGGAATGTTCCTTTATCGCCTCGCCGATGGAACAGAATATGATGCCCTTTTCGGCCAGCTTCTCCTTATAGGTAGTCTTCACCGACACCGAGTCCATTATGGCGTCCACGGCCGTCTGACCGCTTAGTATGAGGCGTTCTTCGAGCGGAATGCCCAGCTTGTCAAATGTCTTCATCAGCTCGGGGTCAATCTCCTTCTTGCCCTCGTCCTTCTTTTTTGCCATAGGGTCGGCGTAGTAGGATATGGCCTGGTAGTCTATGTCGGGCACGTTCACATGTCCCCACGTGGGCTGTTCCTGCGTCTTCCAGTAGTTATACGCCTTGATTCCAAGCCTGTCTATGGCCGGTGCACCATGAAGCGTCTGGTAAACCTTTTCCTCAAGTGTCAGTCTGTGTGCAAGATCCTTTGCACGCTCCTCAAATGATAATGACTCATCCTTATACTTTTCCATACAATATGTCCTCCAAATTATGTAAGATTATATATCCATTATGCTGTATAAAGCCGGCTTTGGTTGATTATTCTCATCGAACAATAGCGGCCAGTTTTTTCTGTTTTTGACCGGAAAGTCATCAAGCCATGTGTACTTGTCGGAGACTCCCCACAAGGTTACATTATCTATGTACTCACTGTATTCCCTGAACACCTTAAAATATTCCCCGTATGCCTTCGCATGCAACTCCTCAAGCTTAGGATTAGGCATATTCAGGATCTGTTTATCATCAAACCTGAAATGTGATACATCCATTTCAGTAATATGTATTCTCAATCCAAGTGAAGCATATAACTCTATGGCTTCTTTTACAAGATCGATACTCGGATAATACAGGTTAACATGACACTGCATTCCAATGCCGGAAACCAGTTTTTCATCCCTGTTGATACTCTTTATCAATTTTACGATCTTATCCCTCTTTTCCGGAATATATTCATTATAATCATTATAAAAAAGCTGAATATTATCCGGCAGTATACTTTTCGCCAACCCAAATACCTTATTGCAGTAATCCTCGCCAAACATCATAAGCCATGGGCTCTTTCTCAGGAAAGCGCTGCTCTTGTCCTCTACTGCTTCATTTACTACGTCCCAATACGGAGTGATATCCCCGTATCTTTCATTCATAATCCGGATATGGTCAGTAAGGAGCTGCCATACCTCTTCTTTGCTTTTAGTAAAAATATGAAATGGCGTCTGATTATGCCATACAAAATTATGTCCGCGAACATCCATATTATTTGCTTTTGCAAATTCATACAGTTCATCGGCACCCGAAAACTCATATTCAAAATTATCTCTGAATACAACCCCGTACTTCATCTGATTCTCGCATGTGATACTGTTAAAATGCTTCTTCAGAATATTGAAATCGTATTGAAGTGATAACGAATTAATGGCTGCACCAATCTTAAAATAGTCCTTATATACCTCTTTCAGTCCCAGCATGTCTCATTCTCATTCATCAAGTATTTTCTTTAAAAAAGAAGCTGTAACATATTCTTTATAATTGGATAGTTACAGCTTCTTCAGTGTCCAATTCCTATTATGCTAATTACATACGTACACCCATTAATTACTTACTGATTAATCAGCATTAGCTTTTTCAATCTTGCTGTTCCACGTTGGTGTCATCTCTTCAAGCTGCTCTGAAGGCTTCTTAGCAAGTGCGTATACGCTGTATGTGAAATCACCGTAATCTGTATCAGGAATCATTGACTGATAATCAAGGATTCTGTGCTCGTCCTCTCTCATAAGTTCAAGAGTCTCGTCTACAGCTCTTGTATCAGTAAACTGTGCATAATATGTCTGCTTCCATGATTCATCAAGTGAATATCCCGGAGTTGTCTCTGTATACAGATTATAGGCGAACATAAGCTTATCAACATATTCAGGATCTTCATATGTGATATTAGGAACTACGATAACATTATCAAATGGTACAGTAGCCATCGTTCCGTTAGGTCCTGCAGGGAACATAACGAATCCGAACTCATCCTCCATGGTACCTGCAAACGAGCTTACAGTATATACCTCAGCAGTCTGCATTGCACACTCACCGTCACGGAATGCCGTAATGAACCAATCCCAAGAAGCGCCTTCCGGATCAGGCATGATATATTTCTTCTCGATGAGGCTTACACCCCAGTTCATAGCATCGATGAAGTTCTGTGTTCCTGTAGCATTCTCATATTTGCCTTCCGCATTTCTTGTAACGAACTGTGCTCCGTTACTTGCAGCACAAAGCTTAAGATAATCCTTTGAGAATGAAGCCATTGCATAGATATCTGTCTGACCGTCATTGTCAACGTCCTTTGTAAGCTTTGCACAATACTCTTCAAACTTAGCCCATGTCCATTCACCGCTTGCCTGAAGATCGTATGGCTCCTCAGGATCAATTCCTGCTTCCTCAAAGAGTCTCTTGTTATAGAAGATTCCGGCTCTTGGCTCCATCTCCGTTGACATACCATAGATTCCATCCTTGTATGTCATAAGCTCTTTAACCTGCTTATTCCACTTCTCTTCTGAGAAATCTACTGTAGTAACTGTGCTGAGATCATAGAAAAGATTGTTCTTAAGTGGCTGCGAAACGGTATCCTGATACATATAGTACATATCAACTGAAGGATTACCACTCATAACCTCTGTTGTGAACTTCTCTGCCATATCCACCCATGCACAAATCTGCTTTCTTTCCATGGTGAAATTATACTTGCTAAAGATCTCCTGTCTGTATGCTTCAGTATCCTCAGCATATGTTGTAGAAAGATCAGTCTCCTCTGATGTATACCAGTCACCTACAGTGTAGCTTGCGCCGCCAAGATCATCATAAGTCTTAAGGCTTGAGCCTTCTGCTCCTGATTCTTCATCCTCAGCGCCATCACCTTCAGTATCAGCTGCCGGAGCTTCTGTAGCATCACCTGAAGGCTGTGCCTCTCCTCCGCCTGAACATCCGCTGAACGTTGCTGCAACCATAGCTGCTGCAAGACATAAAGCTATCCATTTTTTGTTTTTTCTCAATTTTACATCCTCCTTTTAGTCTGCGCCATACCCATATGACGCAATGATTTTGCTTATTACGCATCTTGCTTCGCGTACATTATACCACATAATGCAATAAAATAAATACAAAATTGTATTTATTTTATTGCATAAAAAGTGTTCTACATTTTGATACCGGACTGGCTAAGACTTTCAACGAATCCCTTCTGTGCAAATACATATATCACGAGAAGAGGAATAATAGTCATAAGAGTACCGGTTGCAACTATAGCTGCCGAATAAGCCTGCGTTGCTTTTTCAGCAATTCCCGCATTTTTAATAAATGCATCGAGTGCTCCCGAAAGTCCCGAAAGCTGTGTTGACAGGAGCGTATACTTTCTAAGGAACATCTGTGAATAGAACTTATCGGTCCACTGCCAAACGTATGCAAACAGGAAGCATGACGTTATGATAGGCTTTGCGTCCGGAAGCATTATCCTGTAGAATGTCTTAAATTTTCCACAACCGTCAACATATGCAGCCTCTTCAATATCCTTCGGAACATTTCTGAAGAACTGCCTTATAAGGTAAATATACAGTCCGCTCTTAAGTCCCATACATCCGAGACACAATAACAGATAAGGAAGTATCGTGTTAAGAAGATTAATTGGCTTACCGGAAATGAGAGATACAATTCCAAGCGGGTCAAAGTATGTAAAGTTAAGGTACAGCGGAGCCATAATCGTCTGTGGTGGGATAATGATTACAAGGATAACCATAAAGAACCAGAAGTTCTTAAGCGGGAACTTGTATCTTGCAAATCCGTAACCAACAAGCGTTGCTGCCGCCACCTGAAATGCGCTGACCAAAAGACTTACATACGCAGTAGTTCCAAGCGCCTTCCAGTAATCCATAAGCTGTGACGTAAGCTTATACGACGAAGTAGTAAAATGACGCGGTATGCTTACAATCGTTGAATCGTAAAGATCCTGCTCCTCCATAAAGCTAAGAGATATTTTGTTTAATAAAGGCTGAACTATAAGGAAACATAAACCAAATATCAATATAGCACGACATATCTTGTATACAATATTGAAGATTGTCTTGCGCATCAGATATCCATTGGATTTCCTGTTACGTTCCATAAAGGCCTGCCATTTTCCATTTTTCTTACTCATAATAGTACACCTTCTTTGAAAGAATTAGTGAGATGATTCCAATAATCACCAGACAACAAACAAAGTAAATCCATGCCATCGCAGCGCTCAAATCGTATTGCATCTTTGATATCATCGCTGAGGATATATAATCCATTACTTCATTATCCGAACGACAGAAGTAATCAATTATCGTATAAATAATATTAACAAGTATCAATGAGCTTACCATTGGAAGCGTAATTTTCCAGAAGCACTCCCATGCCGTACAACCCTCGATCTTTGCAGCTTCAAACATACTAGGCGATATGGTCTGAAGTCCTGATAGGAATATGATAATCTGAATTCCCGACTGAATCGAAATATCATACACATGGTCAATAAGGTTAAATACGAATCCAAAGAACTCGCCCGACTGGGTTCCTTCAGTTACAAGCATATCCTGAAGCACCGTGGTAATACTTGAGGCATTGGAGGTTTTTTGTATAACCTCCTTCATATTTGCAAGCATCTCATTGTTATACTCAAGTCCGACTATAACACCGGAAGAAAGAATAACCGGCATGAAGAATATGGCTCTTACAAATCCACGTCCTTTAAATGTCTGATTGAGAAGCAATGCCACAAAGAAACTGAAGATAAGCGTTGCCGGCAAATCAAGCAGCATGCCTCTTATGTTCTCGATCAGAAGGATCTTGAATTCCGGGTCGATATTAATGGCTTCATTGTACAGGCTGAGTCCTGTGAATTCCATAGTGAATCCACCCATAGAAGGGTCAATGGTCACCTGCGAAAAACTCATTCTGCACGACTGCACCAAAGGCACAAGCATGAATATCAGAAATCCGATAATGAACGGAAGTATAAAAAGATATCCGGCTATCGCGTTCTTAGTTGCAAGCGTCAGCTTACGTTTCTTCTTACCCATTAATTATTACCTCCTTCCACAATATAATCTCTGGCAGGAATAGTAACGCCGTTGTAACTAAAGTCATTGTAATTATAGTTGACAATAACTTCCGTTCCGTCAGCATATCCTGTCTTGTATACATTATCTGCAACCTTACCATGACTGACGATATATTCGTCATATGTTCCGTTAAAGTCATTTGCAAATCTTGTATAATTCTCAGCAATCGTATCCTTCCAAAGGTCGTATTCAGTTGCAAAATATTCAGTATATTTTGTATCCTGAAGGACTGAAGCTCCGCTCTTTGTAACCGTATAGGTGAGCCCTGCTCCAAGCTCTGCCGACTTAAGGAATGTCTCATCCGAATTCTGTGAGAGATTAAGCGACTCGGCCGTATAATTAACGAATCCGTGTAAAGCTATCTGATAGAATGGTATAGTCTCGTCAACGATGTTAAAGCTCTTGTTGCTAAGAACCATTCCGGTAACAACATCAGAGTATGGAATATTGTAGAAATAATCCGAAGCAGTCATCACCTTTGAACCTGACGCCTTAAGCTCCTGATATTTGCTTGTAATCATATTCATTGTCTCTTCTCTTGATACATGCTTTTTGTAATTATAATCTCCGCTAAGCTCTGTACTAAGGTCGGCAAATGATATGTTGGACGTTCCGATACTCTTTATATACTTGGCAACGCTGTCCACACTCTGCATTGCAACCGAAGGTTTTGCAAGATAATACTCATATTCCTCAGGCATCTGTGCAAAATATACCGGACTGTAGTATGAAAGCTCCACTATCTCCCTGCTTACGAACTTGGCAGAATCTCTGTTGACACTGTATTTGTCAAACAGCGAATTCTTGTACACAAGCTGATAATTGGCATCCATGTACACGTCGATATTATTGTCCGTTGCAGTACTTATAAATGATTTGAGATCATTCTTACTTCCCAGCCTGCTTATAAGCTTAACCTTCTTGACGCTTGAATTATGAATACCCTTATTGCACCAGCCCGAATATTTGATAGAAAGATTATCTATTCCTTTTGATACAAGATCGAGAGTTATCTCCTCTGCCTCCTCGTATTTGGTAAGCGGAAGATCCTTCGTTACAGGCACTCCGAATACATGATCCTTACTGTCAACACCACCTATCATATTGACAACAACCTGTGTATTCTCACCCGCTTTTTCAGCAATTGAAGGATATTTTTTAACAAGGTACTCCCTGTAAGAGGTCGCCATATCCACATAATCATCAGACTCAAGGAACATATATCTCTGTACTATATGCTCATCAGGAAGAGCCTTCTCATATGTACGTACCGTTACGTCGGATTTACCGGATATGTCCATGTCCTCGCCGTGAAGCATTGTATAACAGAACTTAACCGAGTTAAAGCAGTTAAGACGTCCTGCAACATCACCCTCAACGATAGCATATGAACTTCCCGATTCTATGGCGCACAGGTATGAGCCACCGTCTTTTGCAACACCGATAAGAGGATAACTCACCTCACTATCATCAACAACGGCGTCCCTTGTTATGGCAAGATCAGCTCCATACAGCTGGTTATAATATGCAGCCTGACTTATCTTACCATTATTAAAGTTGATTATTCCGCCCGAACCGTCAGGCACGAACAGGAATCCTTCCTCATCCATTCCTGCAGCTCCGAAGAACGGAAGCGGCGTAAGGAATGTGATAGGATATTTGCTGTAATACTCTATCTCATCCATCGGAACATCAACTACAAGTCCGTCCTCGCTAAGAGTATAATAAACGGACACATTAAATGCAGCCTTTCCGGTGGACTGGGTTACATTGATTCTTGAGTTATCGTACTCGTATTCTTCGTATGTATAACCCGCTCCCTCAAACATTTCCTGATATGATTCGAGCTTGGTATCGCTCTGGCCTTCACGTATTACATACACTCTTGTATCGGCAAGGTCAGGATACTGTTCAAGAAGCTCTGATTTGTTATCAGTAGCCCTAAGCTGGTTGATGTCAATTCGTCTGTATACATTCTTGATCATCTTCGCATCCGAAGGATCCATCTTGCCACAGAACTCCTCCATACGGTCCTCTGTTATGGCAGTAGGCACGATATATGTCTTCTGTACATCTCCTACCGTATATACGACCTTTACGCCATTTACATTACCTGATTCATCCTTTATCTCCTCAATCGAATAACGTTTATCCTTTATCGAATAAGCATAATTATCGTAAGAGAAGCTCTGTCCCTTTGAATCACTGTACTCAACATACAGGGTAGAGGACAGTATATCTCTGTTACTTCCGCTCGCAATCGTATCAGCATCTATATTCTGAGGATTAGAATACCATGTCTGACCATTTGCTTTATTAAGAACAGAAAATTGGGTTGTATCAGCGTCCATTGTGAACTCAAGCTGATCATTTTCCACTTTTATAATTCTGCCTTCGGCTTCCTGTGAATAATCCTGAACATCAATTACCATATCACTGGCAGAATCATCACTGCATCCTGCCGCAAATAACAGCATCAGCATTACCGGAAGCAATAGTTTAAGTCTTTTCATAAAGTACCGGGCCCTCCTTTCTTTTCTCTTAATAAAATCTGAATGCAATCTCTTTATATAAAGATATAAAGTAAGCAACTGCATCACTTAACAAGCTGAAAAACAGTACCATAAGGAACACGATAACAAGCATACCTACAAGTATACATAATATGGAGAAAATAGCTTTTCCAAAAGAGAAATCATGTATCTGCATGACAGATGCAAGGAATAAAAAGCCACACCATATCATCGAGAATGCAAGGAAATAAGTATAGAACGCACCCTCTTCATAGGTTATGAAGTTACTTACAACTATCATCGGAAGCTGTATGAGCACATACGGCGTAAGCGCATATGCGGAACCGATGTAGATATCCTTCATATTACCTTTACCGTCAAACAACGTTGTCAGACACCAGTTTGATAGAATATATACAAAGAACGGAAGGAGGAAGCTGCATATATTCATAATGATATTGAAGTATTCCCACTGAACCCTTATGAATACAAAGCTTGTATACCTCGTTTTCCATATACTTGTAAGAACGGTCATGATAACTATGAACGTTGCGGCGCTCATAGAACCGCGCTTTTCATGCGTAAGGTCCCAAAATCCATCAAAGGGACTGAATATACAATGAAGGGAATATCTAAGCGTCTTTCCAAAATGGTCAAGTTTTGATTTGAATGATTCTTTAGTTATACTCTTCATCCCTCACTAACCTCCCTTCGGATTCTCTTGACAGTATTCTTAACGAATATGATTACGATAAGAGCAACAAGGAATATAAATACATATTTGACATTATCCTCTATCCTGTCTTTTCTGTACAGCTTATATGCCTTGGAGTAGTTCTTATAATCAAGTTTAAGCTTGAAGTAATCCATAGCCTCTTCAAATCTGTCCTGTCTCAGAAGCGAACGTCCTATTCCTATATAGGCAAGGTCATAATTACCGTTAAGCTTAAGAACCTCTCTCCAGTAATCAGCAGAGATATCATACTGACCAATCTTATACGTATCAAGAGCCTTATTGATAAGCTCTCCGTATTCGGTAAGCGTCATAACCGTAAGCGAAGCAAGCTCCTTATCGAGTACAAGAAGCGAATTGCCTATAGCAGCAATGGCTGAAGGATTCTTAAAACTGCCCTGTCTGTAACCGATACCGCCGAACGCATACAGCATGTTGCCCTGAAAATCATATCCGAATATACGTCCTCTTGTCATATCAAGACAATAGTAACAGTCATTTTCAAGAACCGTTACATCCGAGAACTTAGAAGGTCCGTTATATCCGCCGCCGGAGCCCCATGCCACATCTCCTACCGGAGCGTAATATCCATTTCTTATAAGGATATCAGTACCCTTGGCATTAAGCTTTCTTACAGGGTCCGCCGACATAACATTACTGTCTTCAAATGTACTTAACGTAGCGTATATAAAGCCCTCAGAATCAAGCGCGATATTATTATACTCGGTAGGAACAAATGCTTCCATCTGTTCTCTCTGCTCCTGCGTCGATATGAGCTTATATACATATTCAATAAAATCGAACTGAACATCGGCAGCTCCGATATAACCTACGAACTCGCCGTCTCCTTCAAACTCCATGAAGCCCTTATTGATGTTCTCGGCCTGAACGAACACACGCTTTGCGGCGTCTACTACAAGCTTCTTAGGAAGGAAGAGATAGTCTGCACTGAGAGTCTCCTCATTTTCCGGCTTGGTTATCGCATCGATAACATTCTGGTCATCATCAGTGATGAGTATGCGCTGATTACCATAATCAGCAATATACCATTCATTATCATCAGTAACGAACACATCATAAGGCTGGAGTATCTGGTCTGCATTACCGCTATTGTTAACAGTTGTGACAATCTTTACGAGAGTGAATTTATCATTCTCATACGTAAACTGAACGATTCTGTTATTCATAGTGTCACATATGTATACCTGATTATCCTTTACAAACAATCCCTCAGGACTGTTAAAATTACCTATGCCAAAATCATCGCCGAAAAGGACTGAATTCATTGAGTACGCATCCGGGGATTCTCTCTCAACTCCCCAATAGTCATACGTATACGTGTAGAAAAGGTCCTCTTCCGCAGACGCCGTCTTTGGCTGAATAAGGAGAGCTGCAAAGAACATCATCAGACACAACGGAGCTAACCCATATTTAATCTTCTTCATAGTCATCCCCCTTAATCCTTAATACCTGAGCTTGCCATCGTCTCGATAACGTTACCCTCACAGGCAAGGAATATCGAAATAGGCACAATCATCATAAACAACGTAACCGCCGCGCCAACACCCGCACGGGATACACCACCGAGTATCAGCTGCTGTAGCGCATATGGAAGCGTCTTAAGGTCTTCCGAATATATAAATGTTGCCGCTCTGTTATTCCAAATGGCAATAACCGAGAAAATGATAAGTGTCAGCCACGCAGGCTTAACCATCGGCATAACGATTTTTATAAATATTCTTCCCTCTTTTGCACCGTCTATCTTGGCGGCCTCAATAAGCGCATCCGGAATTCCCTCCATGAACTGCTTCATAAGGAATAATCCCATAGGTGTTGCAAATGCAGGAATGATTATGGACATATATGTATCTATCCATCCAAGCTTGGTCATGATAAGGTAGTTAGGTATCTGTGTTACATATACAGAGAACATAAGAGCTGTCTGTACTATAGTAAAGAAACCTCTGCTTCCGGGGAACTTATATTTTGCAAGAACGTAAGCACCCATTGAACAGAACACCACGTTACCAAGCGTACCTGCCGCAGTCATGAATACCGAGTTAAAGATATATCTTGAAAACGGTACGAAAGACTGTCCCATTATGTTAAACAAATCTGCGAAGTTATCCATCGTCGGATTCTTAACATAGAATTTTGGTGGGAAAATATATATCTCATCCAGTGGTTTAAATGCCGTACATATTGAATATACAAGAGGCAGGGCAAAGAAAACACCGAATAATATCAAAAGTATATATATCCCAATATCTCCACCGACGGATCTGTTAGGTTTTCTTTTTTTAATCAATCTTCTTCTATTCTTTTTCATATCGGCATCTCCCCTTACGTTCCTACTTTTCTTAACAATGCGTGTACGGCCTTGTTGCAGAGAATCATAACAACAAAGAGTACAGTGGCAATCGCGGAAGCATATCCCATGTCGAATCTGTACTGACCATATTCGATAAGATGGGATACAACCGTCTCAGCAGCATAGTCCGTAACAAAAGCATCGGCTTCATATTTGGAAGGGTTATGTACCATAACTCCTGCCATCTGTTCTTAATACCGTCAACGTACCCGGCCTCGAACTGCGATTCATCTATACCCTGCAATCCGGCTACGAAGGACAGGAATCCGTTACCAAGACTCATCCACAGGACGACGATTATGATAACGCCCATCATGTATTTGGTATCCGTAAGCCACAACACGGGCTCATCGATTATTCCAAACTGCATAAGCCATGCATTGACATATCCGTATGAATCTCCTGAGAACAGAAGCGCCCATACCATATACACCTGACCCGAAATCGTCGGTGCATAGAATATAAGAACCATGATTGCCCTTAAAAGCCTTGGCAGCTCGTTAATAAACCATGCGAACAAAAACGACATGATATATCCGACAGGCCCGGTGATAGCTGCCAGAAGAAATGTATTCTTAACCGATATAAGGAATACATCATCTGCCAGAATCAAATTGATATAGTTCGTGAGACCGATAAATCGTGCAGGCTCAAGAACATTGTAATAGGTAAAACTATAATATATCGACATACAGACCGGTGCGATTGTAAACAGCGTAAACAACAGCGCATATGGCAGCAGGAACAGATAACATACTCTGGACTGTTTCGCAACCTTCCAGCCATGCTTGAACTTGCGTTTCTGTATTGTCATATATTTAGCCATGACTGAACTCATTAACTTACCTCTCCTTTCATTAATATATTAACTTCTAAGGTCATTCTTCACTTTCGTTAACAGGAAGTCCGAATTCCTGACGTTTCTTGGTAATCTCGTCATTAATGGTTCTTACATAGTCAAGAATCGTCTCACGCGGGTCGTCATTATCATTCATTACATTACGTATTGCATTGGTAATGTGTCTTGAGGTATAGTATCCTCCGGCAATTCCATGACAGTTGTTCGAAAGCAACCGTATTGGCAGTAGCATATCTTGCCGAAGCTCCCATTACACTCTCAAGCTCACGTCCAAACCTTACCTGTGTATCAGGATCTACCCACCACTTAAGGAATGTCCATGCAAGATCATACTTCTGTTCATCCTCGTCCTTAGTAAGAATCATAGCGCACTGACCCCATGACTGAACGGATTTGTCGATATATGTATTACCATTCTCATCTTCACGCTCATAACCAGGTACCAGAGCGAAATTCCAAAGTCCCTTGATCTCAGGAGCAAATACAACCAGCGTGTTGTAGTTCGAGAAATCCTGGATACCGATAGGCATCTCTCCCGATCTGAAACGGTTTACAAAGTCGTAACTCGTAGGCACTTTATAATTAGTAAAGAGCTTTGTGAAGTATTCAAATGCTTCAACAGCCTCTTCAGTGTCAATATTGACAGCCTGCTGATCCGGCGTATAAAGTGTTCCGCCTCTCTGATACAGCTGGCAGAAGTAATTGGCAAGGTCCGGATTGGCAGTGTTGCCGACCTTACGCTCAGTACTTGGAATACCAACCTGAAGGTTATTATTAGTTATAGTAGGAAGTATTGAAATGAGATCGTCCCATGTCTCAGGAACCTCAAGTCCAAGCTCATCCAATATATCCTGTCTGTAGAATAATACGTTAAAATTCTGAGTCTCAGGAAGCGCATACATTCCACCATTAAACTCGTATGACAGATATGAGCTTTCATAATACTGTTTCTCTAAAACATTCGTCTTCCACTCTTCCCAGTCGTCAAACTGTGTCAGATCGTATGCGGCTTTTCTGAGTGCGTAGTTGACAGGCTCCGTCTGCGCAACAGTAAGAGCAACGTCAGGACCCGTACCCGCAACGACCGCCGGAAGAAGCGTAGTAGCATCGATAAGTTTTACGTTAACACCTATTCCGTACTCAGGAACAAACGTATCGTCTATCATTGATTTGAGTATCGAGCTCTGGTCTCTACCTGAAAGAATCCAGCAGTCTATGAGCTCGTTCGAATCTCCCTCGTATATATTACCCAATGCTGTATAATCAACCACGAAAGAAGCAATAAAAACTCTGATTTCATGCATTGCGCTCTGAAGGAAAGATTCCTCACATTCACTTATTTCAGAATTAACATTGGACAATTCGATGTAATCGATATCCAAAGGTGCCTCACTAAGCGAATTGATTCCGGTACCGATAGCACTCGTATTCTCCTTAAAGTTAGCAAGTGACTTCGGAATCTTATCCGGTCTCTTAACAAATTTTTCAAGCTGGTTGGCAACTGTAAGAATGGACGAAACCTGCGAACCCTTCTCGCCCGAATACTCAACAAGCTCATCCACAAGCTTGTAAAGCCTCTTACACTCCATATCCATTCCTTCGATAACCTCAGGATATACCTGATCGATCTTATAATCACGGAACTCATCAGGCTCAGCGCCGGTAAGCACCAGAATCTTACGATACATGGAATTCAGTCTGAATACACTGTCGTTAAGATCATTAAGTATATCACCAAGCTCTCCAAGCGTAACCTCAAGTCTTATCGTATGGGTTCCGGCTGTAAGAGCGAACTGGTACGGATTGCCCTCCTCGTCTCCGAGAGTGAGCATCTGCCAGTCATTATCAAACTGGAATGATATGACATTACACTCCTCAAACGGAGCTTCACCGTCGATAAGTACCGAACGGCTTGATACGAAACCTCTGTTATAGTTCTGTCTTCCTTTGACCGAAATCGTATAGAGTCCGTCCTCAGGAACCTCAATATCCCACTCAATCCAGTCTCCGGCAACCTTCCACTGAGAACCGCCGATCTTATTCATAAGAATAAGCGTAGGACTGTATGGTTCGGTAATAGCAGAAGCTCTGTCATTATTAGGATATAATGACGGTGACGATCTTCTTACCGAATCTTCGCCCTGAACCTTTATAGGCTCTATAACGTCCGAATTACTAAACTGCGTCGTATCAACAGAACTTATGTAATCTTCATATGTCGGTTCTTCCGCCTTATTGCATATCTGAACCTTTCTTATAACAAGCGGTTCATTTACACCTTCAAACTTAAGCGTGTTCGTACCTTCATTGAAATAGAACCTGTAAGGGTCAATATGGTATCCCATATAATCCTTGACATACGCGCTTTGCCATATAGGATTTTCAACCTGGGTCGGTTTTATATCATTGCCGCGGTTATCCTTCTGGATTTCACCCTGGTCCGCCCATACGCGGCTGAATGTTACTGCATCCGCTCCATAGAACGGCATCTCGCCATTGATATATATGGCGCGCTCGATATCAATACCTCTTGATTCCTTTGGGTAATATTCAACATAAATGTTGTACATACCGGCCTCAGGTATCTCAACCTCCCATTCTATAGAACCGTCCTCAGAAGATTCAACGGCTCTCTCCTCCCCATCAATGTTGTTAACAACGGTTACTCCGCTGCTGTTCGATGTATAATCAAACACATCTACGTCAATCACTTGATCAGGACTGACAACGCCTTCATACTTCTGAAGGTATTTGACATATGTATCATCCCTGGCTATTCCCTCAACGTCCGCAGTCAGATCTACGCCTTCATACTTTTCGATATAACTGTCATTGCTGTTGACCAGAGACTTCCATACAAAGATGATAAGTGCAAATACAATTATCACAAGAGGTATTTTAACAATTTTTTTGTTTAATACTTCTTTGAACTTTGACATGTCTGCCCATCGCTCCTTTCTTACGTTTTAAGTAATGTTCATTTTACCCAACGAAAATAAATGCTTCTTTCGTTATTTTTGTAAAAATTGCATACTTTTTCGTAGTTTATTCTATCACTTTTATATCTATTTGTCCATACCATAACAAGTAACTAAATTATGAAATACAAACTTGTTATAATATTTTCACATAAAATGCATAGCATTTCGATTAGATTATAGTGTATTTTTCACAAATGTATATAAAATTATTATTATTTTACATATTGTATGACTGCCTTATTTCTATTATTATATAGCTACTGATATTACAGATATTTTAGGAGGCTTATATGAAAAAATTATACAACAACCCAATCCTTCCGGGTTTCTATCCGGACCCTTCGATGTGCCGGGTCGGCAATGACTACTACCTTGTAACATCGACATTCTGTTATTTTCCGGGGATACCGATATTCCACAGCACGGACCTTGTGCACTGGAACCAGATCGGTAACGTACTTGACAGGGAGAGCCAGATCCCCCTGGCCGACACACATCTTGCGGGCGATGGCATATATGCACCCACCATACGGTACCATGACGGCACGTTCTATGTCATAACCACCAATGTTCGCGGCGGCTTGGGCAACTTTATCGTGACGGCAAAAGACCCGGCAGGTCCGTGGTCCGAACCAGTTGCCCTTCACAGCGAGGGCATCGATCCTTCACTGTTTTTTGATGACAACGGCAGATGCTATTACTGCGGAACCAAGGGAAGACGCGAGGGCTCCAGATATTTCGGAGACAATGAGATATACATTCAGGAACTTGATCTTAAGACCATGAAGCTTATCGGAGAATCGTGGCCGGCATGGCACGGAGCTTTAAGGAATGTAGAATGGCCGGAAGGTCCACATATATATAAGAAGGACGGATGGTATTATCTAGCAAGAGCCTTAGCGAACCTTTTACGGGATATCCGGGCAACCCGATTCTGACGCACAGACATCTTGGCCTTACCTATCCTATCGTAAATGTAGGACATACCGATATCGTTGAAACACAGAACGGCGAGTGGTGGATGGTCGCTTTGGCATCTCGCCCGTACGGAGGCGGATATTATAGGAATCTCGGACGCGAGACATTCTTAGTCCCTATGACATGGGAGGGCGGCTGGCCGCTTATCAATCCGGGAAAAGGTATAATAGAGGATACATTTAAGGCTCCGGACCTTCCGGAATGCGAAAAGGTACCAGTTGCCGGTCATGACGACTTTGACTGCGACACGCTTGGCATGCACTATATGTACCTGCGCAATCCTGACATGAGCAAATACAGCCTTACCGAAAGAAAGGGATTCTTAAGACTCTACTGTTCGGGTGAGGACATAGGTTCATCCTCATCCCCTACACTTATATGCAGAAGACAGACGGATATGAGTTATGAACTTGAAACCATGGTGGAATTTGCCCCGGATGAGGGCGAGATGGCCGGTCTTGTACTCCTTCAGAGCGATAGCAACTACTACACATTTGCCATATCAGAGAGGGAAGGCAAATACATACTGGCGGTAACCAAAAGCTACATGACGGAAGATAGCACATGCTGTGAGGATATTGCCGTATGCACACTCCCGTACAGTCCTAAGGATGGGATAATGCTTAATATAAAACAGGATGTACAGAGTCTCAGCTTTTCATACAAAATGGAAGGAGGCAGCTATACCACGATA
>CASFAQ010000047.1 GCA_949292725.1 uncultured Eubacteriales bacterium
GGCTGGTCAAAGGTAATATATGACGATAAAACCGCTTATATCAAATCGGATTATCTTAGCACAACCAAGCCTGAGACAGCCACAAAAAGTCCGACAAACGCACCTAGGGTTACAAGCAGGCCGAAGACTACCAAGAAACCTGCGACCAGTAAGCCTTCAACCAAGAAGCCTACGGCCACACATAAGGCGAACAGTAATAATCAATCTGATAATGAGGCTGTGGAGATTATAACACCCAGTCCGGAACCTGATTATACGAAGGCTCCGCAGATAACATCTGCCCCGGCTGATACTGAAGCGCCCGGGAGCGCTACTGAAGCGCCTCGAAGCGACAGCGCTGCAGTACAGACCGAAACCCCTTAAAATATATGTAAAGGAGACGACATACTTGGCTTCAATTACACCTATGATGAGTCAATATCTAGATACAAAAAAACAGTATGAGGACTGTATACTGTTCTACAGACTTGGAGATTTCTATGAGATGTTTTTTGAAGATGCCAAGGTGTGTTCAAGGGAATTGGAACTTACGCTCACAGGAAAAAGCTGTGGTTTGGAAGAAAGGGCACCCATGTGTGGTGTCCCGTTTCATTCTGTTGACACATATCTTAACAGGCTTGTAAATAAGGGCTATAAGGTTGCGATATGCGAGCAGGTTGAGGATGCAAAGCAGGCTAAGGGTATAGTAAAGCGTGAAGTTGTAAGGATAGTAACACCGGGAACCAATATAAACAGTTCCCAGCTTGACGAGGCAAAAAATAATTACATAATGAGTATCGTATACCTTTCGGATTCATATGGATTGTCAATTTCAGATGTGTCTACCGGAGAATATTATGTTACAGAACTGGACGATCTCAATAAGGTCCTCGATGAAATCAATAAATTTATGCCGGCAGAAATAATATGTAATGATGCATTTTATGTGTCCGGAGCGGATATTGATGATTTGAAGGATAGGCTGGGAATAACCATTTCCAGTCTTTCCGGTCATTATTATGATGATGAGATATGTAAAAATACAATCACAAAACACTTTGGAGTTACATCTCTTGCCGGCCTTGGACTTGATTCGTATTCAACAGGCATAAGCGCTGCAGGCGGTCTGCTTTTATATCTTCTTGAGACTCAGAAGAACGCCCTTGCGCATATCAATACCATAAAGCCATACGAAACCAATGATTATATGTTTCTTGACAGAGCTACAAGGCGTAATCTTGAACTCACCGAAACATTGCGTGAAAAGAACAAGCGCGGCTCTCTTTTATGGGTTCTTGATAAAACCAAAACAGCAATGGGCGCCAGAATGTTAAGAAGCTTTGTAGAGCAGCCCCTGATTAATTCAAAAGAAATCAATAAAAGGCTTGATGTCGTGGAAGCATTTGTAAATAATATGATATCGAGGGAAGAATTAAGAGAGTATCTTTCTCCAATTTATGATCTTGAGAGACTTATTACAAAAGTGAGCTATAAAAGCATCAATCCTCGTGATATGATTGCACTGAAAACATCTCTTTCAATGCTTCCGCATATCAAATACGTTATTGGGACCATTAACTGCACGTTGTTAAATGAGTATTGTGAAAAGCTTGATACCCTTACGGATATATTTACCCTCATTGACGACGCCATTATGGAGGAACCGTCACTGTCAATGCACGATGGAAACATTATAAAAGAAGGCTTTAGTGCGGAAGTGGACAGATTGCGTCATGCAAAACTTGATGGAAAAAAGTGGCTTGCAAAACTTGAGGATGAAGAAAGACAGAATACCGGAATTAAAAATCTGAGAATCAAATATAATCGCGTGTTTGGATATTATTTTGAAGTCACCAATTCGTATAAGGATCTTGTTCCCGATGCATGGATACGAAAACAGACTCTCACAAATGCAGAGAGATATACGACGGACGAATTAAAGGAACTTGAGGATACGATACTCGGAGCCGAGGACAGATTATACAGCCTCGAATACGATATGTATCAGGAGCTCAGGGATAAAATATACGAGCAGATGCATAGAATCCAACAGACAGCCAGAATGGTGGCAACGATAGACGTATACGCATCTCTTGCAGTAGTAGCGGAACAGAATAACTACGTAAGACCACATATAAACGATCGCGGTAAGATTGATATTAAAGATGGACGACATCCGGTAATAGAAAAAATTACGTCGAATTACCTTTTTGTGGCTAACGATACGCACCTTGACTGCAGGGAAAACCGTGTTGCAATCATCACCGGTCCTAACATGGCCGGCAAATCCACATATATGAGGCAGACTGCCCTTATAGTACTTCTTGCGCAGACGGGTTCATTTGTTCCGGCAGACTATGCCGATATAGGTATATGCGACAGGATATTTACAAGAGTGGGTGCATCGGATGATCTGGCTTCGGGACAGAGCACATTTATGGTTGAGATGACGGAAGTGGCCAATATTTTAAGAAATGCCACGAAAAAGAGCCTTGTAATACTCGATGAGATAGGACGCGGAACAAGTACATACGATGGACTTGCAATCGCATGGGCCGTAATAGAGTATATATCAACCCCAAAAATAATCGGTGCAAAAACTTTATTTGCAACGCATTATCATGAGCTTACCGAACTTGAAGGCAAACAAAGCGGAATAAAAAATTACTGTATCGCCGTAAAAGAACAGGGTGAGGATATCGTTTTTCTCAGAAAGATAATCAGGGGCGGTGCAGATAAAAGCTACGGAATCCAGGTTGCAAAACTGGCTGGCGTACCAAAAGAGGTTCTTGTGCGCGCGCAGGAGCTTGTAGTATCGCTTGTCGAAAAGGAAACCGGCGTAAGAGCCCGTAAAAAAGAACCCGAAAGAGATGATTACATATCAGGTTCCATGGATCAGATATCCATATTTGACATTATCAACAAAACTGAGGGCTTTGACGATATTATACTGGAAATCCATGACATGGACCTTAACAGCTTAAGCCCTATAGATGCATTAAACCTTTTGTACGGATACCAGAAAAGGATGAAGGAGAAATTCTAATGCCGCATATTAATATACTTAACGAGAATACTATCAATAAGATTGCTGCAGGGGAAGTCGTTGAAAAACCTATGGCAGTTGTTAAAGAGCTTGTGGAGAATTCAATTGATGCGGGCGCAGATCATATTACGGTTGAAATAAAGGAAGGCGGCATAAGTTTTATACGCGTTACCGATAATGGATGCGGCATAGATAAAGACGATATAAAGAATGCATTTGAAAGATATGCAACCAGTAAAATCACTGACATAGACGACCTTAACACCCTTAGGACTCTCGGATTCAGGGGAGAAGCGCTTGCCAGTATATCCGCCGTATCAGAGCTTGAATGCATAACCAGATGCAAGGATTCATTTATAGGAATTCATTATAGTATATCAGGTGGAAATGATAATGAACTAAAGGAAATCGGATGCCCTTACGGAACTACATTTGTTATAAGAAATCTTTTCTATAATGTTCCTGCAAGAAAGAAATTTCTCAAATCTGCCGCTACTGAAGCAGGTTATATCACAGACCTTATAGAAAAGCTTGCGCTTTCACATCCCGATATAGCATTTAATTATATCGTTAATGGACAGCAAAAACTTGTGACAAAGGGGAACGGCATGCTCTCAGATGTTATATTCAGCGTCTACGGCAGAGATATTACGGATAATGTGATTGAATTATCAATAGATAACGATATTATAACGGCGTACGGATATGTGGGCAAACCTATTGTTTCAAGGGGAAGCAGGGCATATATTACATGCTTTGTTAATGGACGGTACATAAGAAGCAATATTTTATATAAGGCAGTCTGTGAAGCATACAGCGGTTATAAAATGAAGCACAACTTCCCATTTGCAATAATAAACATCGATATTGATAGTTCGAAAATGGATGTAAATGTTCATCCGTCTAAGATGGAAGTCAGATTTGATGAGGCTGACAGAATATATTCCGTTATAACAAATAATATAAGAAAGACGTTAAAACATACAGATTTAATTAAAATAACAGACTATACGAAGTCCGCGCCTGTGGAAACTAATCAGGTAAGAGAAAAGCCACATTATAATGTATCCCCTGTTCAGGACACATTATTTGCCATGGATGAAATGAAGACAGAGGAGAAGAGGAATTTTACTGTATGCGGATGTGTTTTTTCAACATATTGGATTATAGAATACAATGATGAAATGTATATAATGGATCAGCATGCGGCTCACGAAAAGGTTATGTATGAAAAATACATAAAATCCATTGACCTTGGAAGCGTTGCAAGACAACCCGTTTCGCCACCTGTTATCGTAACTCTTTCAGCGAAGGAAAGAGAGCTTATATCTTCGCATTATGATGATTTTTACAGACTCGGCTTTGAGATATCCGAATTTGGAGGTAACGAATATGCGATAAGCAGCATACCGGCCGAGCTTCCGGATATCGCATCAGAAAACGTACTTATGGATATGATAAACAAGCTTTCCGATGATGGCGATAACTTTGATTCATCCGAGGTTTTTTATGAAAAAATTGCTTCGATGGCGTGTAAATCGGCCGTTAAAGGCGGCAGAAGGATTACAGAAACTGAGGCTTATAAGCTTATATGTGATTTGTTTACGCTTGATAATCCGTTTTTTTGCCCGCATGGACGTCCTACCATTATCAGGACCAAAAAAACCGATCTTGAAAAACAATTTGGCAGGATAGTATAAAGGGATAATTGCTATGAAAAAACCACTTGTTATCATCACCGGTCCTACTGCTGCCGGGAAAACCAGTCTTTCAATTAAGCTTGCAAAAGAGATTGGCGGAGAGATTATTTCTGCCGATTCCATGCAGGTATATAAAGGCATGGATATAGGAACAGCCAAAATAAAAAAAGAAGAGATGTGTGGAATTCCCCACCATATGATCGATATAATGGAGCCTGTATGTGATTTTAATGTTGCGTTATTTAAAGAATATGCCGCGTCATATATTGACGATATTATCGGACGCGGACATGTTCCGGTCATGGTAGGCGGGACGGGTTTTTACATACGTTCAGTACTGTATGATACGGAATTCACAACATGTGATACCGATTACGCACTAAGGCAGGAACTTTTTGATTATGCAGAAAAAAACGGAAATGACGCTCTGCATCAGAAGCTTTTTGATATAGACCCCGCCTCAGCGAAAATAATTCATGCAAATAACGTAAAGAGAGTTGTCAGGGCAATTGAATATCATACTCTTACCGGCGAGCGCATATCGGAGCATAATATGCGTGAAGGAATGAAGGATTCGCCGTATAATTTTGCTTATTTTGTAATCAATATGGACAGAAATGTATTGTATTCACGTATAAACAGGCGCGTTGATACCATGATTGAAAGCGGTCTTGTGGAAGAAGTAAAAGAACTTGTCGCAAATAATGTCACATCGGATATGGTTTCCATGAAGGCCCTTGGTTATAAGGAAATAATAGAATATCTGGATGGTCATATGAGCCTCGATGAATCAATAGAACTTATAAAAAGACAGACAAGACATTTTGCAAAAAGACAGCTTACATGGTTCAGACGCGAAAAGGACGTAATATGGCTTGATGCATCAAAAGATAATGAAGATATTTTACTTGATAATATAATTCACACATTAATAAGAAAAGGAATAACAGGATAAGATGACGGATAATATATATGATAAATACAAGGCTCTTGGAATAGATAAAAGGATATATGATCTGTGCGACGGTGAATGGTCAGGGCTCTCCGACAGATTCAAAGCAATTGATGATGTATCTGAATATAACCAGCTTAAGGTTCTTGCATCCTTCCAGAAGAATCATATAAGCGATGCGCATCTTATGGGTTCTACCGGATACGGATATACCGATATAGGAAGAGATATGCTGGAATCCGTGTATGCGGATATATTTAATACGGAAGATGCTCTGGTAAGGGCGCAGATTACCTGCGGTACACATGCACTTACCGTGGCGTTGTTTGGAAATCTCAGACCCGGTGACGGACTTTTATATATTACCGGACAGCCGTATGACACTATGTTGGATATAATAGGTATTGATAAGAATAAGGAAGCGCCTGCGTCATTACGTGAATATGATATCTCATATGATCAGGTGGAGCTTACTGATGATGGAGAATTTGATTATCAGGGCATACGTGACGCGATTAAACCCAATACAAAAATCGTTGCCATACAGCGCTCAAAGGGTTATGCGACAAGGCCATCTCTTTCATCAGAAAAAATCGGAGAATGTATCCGTTTTATCAAATCAATTCGCAGCGATCTGATATGCATGGTCGATAATTGTTATGGTGAATTTGTGGAGAAGGATGAGCCTTCGGATTATGGCGCGGACATGTGCGTTGGTTCGCTTATAAAGAATCCCGGTGGGGGTCTGGCTCCAATGGGCGGTTATATTGTTGGCACGAAAAAATGCATTGAAAATGCATCGTACAGGCTTACTGCACCGGCTCTCGGAAAGGAGGTTGGCGCATCGCTTGACATAAATCACAGCCTTTATCAGGGAATATTTCTGGCGCCAAATGTGACTGCCGGAGCGTTAAAAGGTGCATTATTTGCTTCGGCCGTTTATGAAAGGCTGGGCTTTTTGTGCACGCCTACGAGGGATGAAGAGCGATACGACATCATTCAATCCGTTACATTTGGCGATCCCGACAGGGTGATTGCTTTCTGTGAAGGTATACAGGCCGCGGCTCCAATCGACAGTCATGTGCTTCCCGTACCATATGCAATGCCCGGCTATAACAGCGATGTCATAATGGCTGCCGGAGCATTTGTCTCAGGCTCCTCAATAGAGCTTAGCGCAGACGCGCCAATCAAACCGCCGTACGCAGTATATTTTCAGGGAGGACTTACATGGCAGCATGTAAAATACGGAATAATGATGTCGGTTCAAAGACTTTATGACAAAGGGCTTATCAGCTTGTAGGAGGTATGCAATGAAAATATATGTGGTATTCACCGGAGGAACGATAGGAAGCAATACGGATGATGGAAATAATATAATTGATGTCAGGGAAGGGCATATGGATATGTTCTTATCGGAATACCGCAAAAAATATAATGACTATACTGAATTTGCCACATCATGCCCTTATATGATATTAAGCGAGAATATATCCTCAGCCAATCTTTTATCTCTTATATCTGAGATAAATGCAATCATAGACAAAGGAGACGCAGAAGGAATCATAATCAGTCACGGGACTGATACGCTTTCCTACAGTGCGGCAATTCTTAGTTATGTCTTTTCCGCATGCAGGCTTCCCATTGTTCTTGTATCTGCAAATTATATTATATCAGATCCGCGTTCGAACGGTTTGGTAAACTTTAGATACGCAGTACGTTTTATAAAGGAACAGCATAATGCGGGCGTGTTTGTTAGTTATAAAAATACTTATGATACTCCGGCCATTCATGCAGGAGCCAGAATTATAAGACATCAGGAATTTTCGGACGACATAACTAGCGCAAATGATACATGGTACGGAAAATATATTGATGACTCCTATGTGGCAAATAGTTTATTTTTACCGTATGCAGACAAAAAATCCATGTTTAATAATACAGATTGCATAAAGCTTTATCCACCGGCAAAAAAACTGATACGTATTATTTCGTATCCTGAAATGATATATCCCGTATTAACACCGGAGACCATGGCAGTGTTGCATGAAAGCTATCATTCAGGTACAATAGCGGTCAATGATGAATTTATCAGATTTGCCGAATCTGCAAAAAAATATAATATTCCCATATATCTTACGGGCCTTTCTGATGAAGAGAATATATATGCGTCCGTGGATATGTATCTCAAACATGGGATAATTGCACTTCCTATGCGCACAGGAATATCACAGTATTGCAAATTATGGCTTTCTGTATGCAATGACCTTGATATTTTATCTGTCATGAAAGCGTCATTTGCAGGTGAATTTGTCAACTGATGACAATCAATATATGTCTTTTTATAGTAAATCCATGTATACAAATCCAACCTCATATGTTATAATTCTAATATTCGTTTTTGGTAATATATGCTTATGATTATCCGTTTAAGGGAAAGGAATCATTATGGATAATCAAAAACACTTTACAGTCAAAGAACTTCCGGATACCATGAAACCTTATGAAAAATTTGAGTCTATGGGACCGGCTTCGCTTACCGATGCGGAATTGCTGTCAATCATCATCCGATGCGGAACAGTCAATCTAAGGAGTATACAGTTGGCGGAGAACATACTTTGTCACAATAATGGAGGACTTATGAATCTTCATTATCTGACACAAAAGGAACTTACCGGTTTTGCCGGTATAGGCAAGGTCAAAGCGATTCAGTTAAAATGCATTGCCGAACTCACAAAGAGAATGGCAAAGACATGCAGATATATGGGCGAATGTTTTCAGACGCCGGATTATGCTGCGACTTATTATATGGAGGATATGCGGAATCTTGAACGTGAACAGCTCGTACTTCTTATGCTTGATTCCAAATCAAGAAGAATACATGATATGGTCATATCTTCAGGTTCGGTTAATTCTTCAATAGTCTCCACAAGGGACATATTTTACCAGTCGCTAAAATATGGCGCGGTCAATATTATTTTACTTCATAACCATCCAAGCGGCGATCCCTCTCCAAGCAGAGAAGACATAAGCGTTACAAAGAAAGTCGTTGAAGCCGGAGAAATTGTAGGAATCAGACTGCTTGATCATATCATTATTGGTGATAATTGTTATTTCAGTATGAAACAACAAAACTACATCTGATTATAACGGAGGCCGTTTTATGAATCGAAAAGTTATTGGAATTGATTTTGGTACAAGCACTATTAAGATATCCCAAAAGGGCGCGGGTATTGTGCTTTCAGAAAAAAATGTTATTGCAATCATGAAGAAGACGGAGGTTATTGCTGTTGGTAACGAGGCGTATGAGATGTATGAGAAAGCACCGTCCAATATAGAAGTCACCTATCCCGTACGTAACGGTGTGATAGCTGATCTCAGCAATATGAACGACCTTATGCTTAAGCTTCTTGAAATGGCGATAAAGCATCCTAAACACAAGATAAAGGGCTTTGATTATTATCTTGCAATACCTACTGATATTACGGAAGTTGAGAAAAGATCATATTCCGACGTTATATTATCTTCAAAACTGCGACCGGGACATATTAAAATGGTTGAAAAGCCGGTTGCCGATGCACTTGGTATGGGACTTGACATACTGGATTCCACGGGCGTTCTTATAATGGATTTTGGAGCCAATACAACCGAGATATCAGTGCTGTCACTGGGTGGAATCATATTCAGCAAGCTTGTTCCTTTGGGAGGAAAGGAGCTTGATCAGGATATTATTAATCTTGCAAGAAGAAAATATAATTTCGTTATCGGTGAGAAAACGGCTGAGGCGATAAAAAAGGAGATTGGATCCGCTACGGAATACGAGGGCAGCATGACAGTATATGGACGCAATGCCCTGTCAGGACTCCCGAGCGAACTCATAATCGATGCGGCCGAAGTAGGAGAAGCCATAAAGGAGCACCTCCAGTCTGTTATGGATAATATCAAACTAATACTTGAGAGGACGCCGCCTGAGGTGTCAGCGGATATATACAAGAATGGAATATATATTACGGGAGGTTCCTCAAAGCTTAGAAATCTTGCTGATTTCGTGACTAAGGCTACAAAGCTTAAGGTAAATTTCAGTGACGACCCAGAGAATACGGTCATCGCCGGACTTAATACTATTATGGACAATTCGCATTACAGCAAAATAGTAACAGATTTGGTTTAAGAAGGAGTAATTATGAAACGCAGACGCAGATTTAATATTCCGGCCAGGATACTGCTTGTTATCTGTACTGTAATATGTCTTGCATTAATAATCATTTCGTTCAAATATCAGGAGCAGATGAATCCTGTTAAAACATCCGTGGGTAATATAATAAAGCCTATGCAAAGCGGGATTAATTCAATCGGCTCCTCTATATATTCGGTATTCGACATGTTTAAGTCGAAAAAAGACCTTCTTAACGAGAATGCCGAATTAAAAAAGGAGCTTAATGATGTTAAGAATGAGAATCTTTCGCTCATAGAAGACAGAAATGAACTTTCAAGTCTCAGGGAACTATATAAGCTTGATCAGGGCTACAGACAATATGATAAGGTTGCTGCAAGGGTTGTAAGCCGTGACGATAATAACTGGTACAATATGTTTACGATAGATAAGGGCTCGGACGACGGCATACAGAAAAACATGAATGTTATAGCCGGTAACGGACTTGTCGGAATTGTAGTTGAAGTCGGAAAATCCTATTCAAAGGTTCGGTCGATTATAGATGATAACAGTTATGTAAGCGGAATGTTTGCGCGTACATCCGACACATGTGATATTAAGGGTAACCTTAAAACCATCGGAGATGGTTATATAGAAGTGGAAAGGATAAGTATAGACGCAGAGATAGAGGACGGGTATGAGATAGTAACATCATATGTCAGTGACAGATATCTTGAGGGAATACTTATAGGGTATGTCAGTGATATAGTACCTGATCCCAATAATATGACCATGACGGCGAAAGTGACCCCTGTTGTTAACTTCAACAGACTGAGTACGGTACTTGTTATTACGCAGATTAAGCATTCAGAGGAATTAGAGGAGATGACGCAGTATGATTAGAAAATGGATATCAACCATTTTATTGATTGTATTATATTA
>CASFAQ010000048.1 GCA_949292725.1 uncultured Eubacteriales bacterium
GATAAAAATGAAATGCCGATGGTGGCTTTGCATTGGGAAAAATATTTTCAGCATATTGTGGAAAAATATAATCGTATCTACAGGGTGCAGCTTCCGAAAATAACTCCTCATGTATGCAGACACACCTATTGCAGTAACATGGCAAAGGCGGGAATGAAACCAAAGACCTTGCAGTACCTTATGGGGCACAGCGATATCGGAGTGACGCTAAACACTTACACACACTTTAAGTTTGAAGATGCACAGGCAGAGGTTTTACTTATGGATGAGAGCTGTCATAAAAAATCATCTTAAGTGTCGTAAAACATTTTTTGTATGAGTGAATAAATTGCTATGGAGGCAGTTATGTCTGCCTCCCGGCAGTATAAAGTCACTTTTTAAAAAAGGTGCTGTCGTAGAGAAAACTCAAATACGACAGTATTTACGACAAACAAGTGAAAAAAATATGCCAAATTAAGCAAAAATATACCGAAATAAGGTTGAAGGCAAAAGTGCCAAAAACCCAGTAAAATCAAGGATAAACAAGGAGTTTTAAGGAATGATAAAAGTACTTTTCGTCTGCCACGGCAATATATGCAGGAGCACGATGAGCCAGATGGTATTACAGGACATGGTAAACAAACGAGGGATAGCGGAGCTCTTTAGCATTGACAGTAGAGCTACCAGTACAGAGGAAATAGGAAATCCTCCCCACAGAGGTACAGTGAGAAAGTTAAAAGAGGCAGGCATCCCGGTTCTGCCTCACAGGGCTACACAAATTACATGGAAAGATTATAACAGTGCAGATTATATTATAGGCATTGATACATGGAACATGAGAAACCTTAACAGGATGCTAAAGGGCGATCCGGAGGGCAAACTGTATAAGCTTCTTACCTTTGCCGGCTCTGGCAGGGATATAGCGGATCCATGGTACACGGGAGATTTTGATGCAACGTATGAAGACGTTGTAGAGGGCTGTGAGGGCTTTCTAAAATACCTGAAAGAGAACGGAAAAATATAAGCGGACGGAAGTGACCTCACAATAATGATATAAAATACGGGCAGAAGAAGTTCGTTCTTCTGCCCGTTGTATTATGTCAGATAAGTATTATTTGCCCTGATTCTTTTCAACCTCAGCCATTTTCATTGCGCGAACCTTGCATGAAAGACCAAACAGATTAATGAAGCCCTCTGCGTCATGATGGTCATATAGGTCACCCGTTGTAAATGATGCTATGCTTTCATTGTACAGAGAATATGGTGACGTTGTTCCGGCCTTTATGATATTGCCCTTATAAAGCTTAAATTTAACTTCTCCGGTTACATACTTCTGGGTTGATTCGATAAACGCCTGTACGGCCTCACGCAGAGGAGTAAACCATTTGCCCTCATATACGATGTCGGCAAGCTTATTGCCCATGTCTTTCTTCATTGTGTATGTATCCCTGTCAAGTATAAGTTCCTCAAGCTGCTGATGTGCTTCCATAAGTATCGTTCCACCCGGAGTCTCATACACACCTCTTGATTTCATACCTACAACACGGTTCTCAACGATATCAACGATACCGATTCCATGCTTTCCACCAAGCTCATTAAGTGTTCTGATAATATCGGAAACCTTCATGTTTTTGCCGTTTACACTCTTAGGAACTCCGCCTTCGAATGTCATGGTTACATACTCTCCTTCATCAGGAGCTTTCTCAGGAGTTGTGCCAAGAACTAAGAGGTGATCAAAATCAGGCTCGTTAGCAGGGTCTTCAAGTTCAAGACCCTCATGGCTTATATGCCAGAGATTGCGGTCGCGGCTGTAGCTTGAATCAGCAGAGAAAGGAAGGTCGATTCCATGTTGTCTGCAGTATTCAATCTCTTCTTCGCGTGAGTTCATAGTCCATTTGTCGCTTCTCCATGCAGCAATTATCTTAAGGTCAGGAGCCAGCGCCTTGATACCAAGCTCAAAACGTATCTGGTCGTTACCTTTGCCGGTAGCTCCGTGGCATATTGCTGTTGCACCCTCTTTTCTGGCAATCTCAACAAGACGCTTTGCTATAACAGGTCTTGCCATGGAGGTGCCAAGAAGATATTTATTCTCATATACAGAATTGGCCATTACGCATGGAACTATGTATTCATCACAGAACTCGTCCGTAACATCCTCAATATACAGCTTCTCGGCTCCGCATGACTTAGCTCTTTCCTCAAGACCATCCAGTTCCTCGCCCTGTCCGCAGTCTATGCAGCAGCATATAACATCATAGTCAAAGTTCTCCTTAAGCCAGGGAATGATTGCAGTGGTGTCAAGACCACCCGAGTAAGCAAGAACAACTTTTTCCTTCATAAAAT
This sequence comes from uncultured Eubacteriales bacterium, assembly GCA_949292725.1. GTDB lineage: Bacteria > Bacillota > Clostridia > Lachnospirales > Lachnospiraceae > V9D3004. The sequence goes on from CASFAQ010000048.1 coordinate 2,323, forward strand.
CAAACCTCCTACGTGAATAATCTTTACTTAATATACACCACCGGATATCATTATGCAATAAGGAAATAGGAATTTAAACATTATTTTTGCATAAAAGCATGATAAAATGTATAAATATACACATATTTATGCATATTCACAGAAAAAATGAATAAAAATAAATAAACTCTTGCATATAAAATGGCTGTGGTGTATAGTAGGCTTTAAATGATGGATTATAACGGAGGTAAGTTATGAAGGTTGGAATTATCGGTTCTACCGGGTATGCGGGAGCGGAGCTTGTAAGACTCCTTGTAAATCATCCGGAGGCGGAGATTATCTGGTACGGTTCAAGAAGCTATGTTGATAAAAAGTTTTCCGGGATATTTGGCAATATGTTTCAGATAGTAGAGGATGTGTGTAAGGGGGAGAACATATCCGAGCTTGCAAAAAGCGCTGATGTTATATTTACGGCTACACCGCAGGGTCTTTGCGCATCGCTTGTTTGCGATGAAATTCTTAAGGAGACGAAGATTATTGACCTTAGCGCGGATTTCAGGATAAAGGACGTCAATGTATATGAGAAATGGTATCAGATTACGCATCCTACGCCACAATTTATACCTGAGGCGGTGTACGGACTTTGTGAGATTAACAGAGACAGTATAAGGGACGCAAGGCTTATAGCCAATCCGGGATGTTACCCTACATGCTCATTTTTATCGATATATCCTCTGGCAAAAGAAGGCATAATCGATATGAGCTCCATAATAATAGATGCAAAATCCGGTACAAGCGGAGCCGGAAGGGGCGCTAACACTGCCAATCTGTATTGCGAAGTCAATGAGAACATAAAGGCATATAAAGTTGCGTCGCACAGACATACCCCGGAGATAGAAGAACAGCTTTCATACGCAAGTGGCGAGAACGTTGTGATTAATTTTACACCTCATCTGGTGCCTATGAACAGGGGTATACTTGTGACCGCGTATGCTTCATTGAAAAAGGATGTATCGGAGGAGGAAATGTATGATATATACCATTCCTACTATGACAGCGAATATTTTGTAAGGGTACTTGAAAGAGGCGTATGCCCTGAGACAAGATGGGTGGAAGGAAGCAATTACGTAGACGTCGGGATAAAAAAAGATGAGAGAACCAACAGGGTAATAATCATGGGAGCCATGGATAATCTTGTTAAGGGAGCCGCAGGGCAGGCCGTTCAGAATATGAATATTATGTTTGGACTTAATGAGACATGCGGACTGGATTATGCACCATTCTTCCCGTGATGTGATAAAGATAAGGAGACTGTTATATGGAAATTATAAAAGGCGGAGTGACAGCTGCAAAAGGATATAAGGCTGCGGCGGCAGAATGCGGTATCAAATATACAGGCAGGCTTGACATGGCGCTTGTATATTCAGAATGTCCGGCAGTATGTGCGGCAACATTTACAAAGAACGTCGTTAAGGCAGCGCCGGTAAAATGGGACAGAAAAATTATATCTGAAAAAGAAACGATATGTGCGGTAGTGCTAAACAGCGGTATAGCCAATGCATGCACGGGAAAAGAAGGAATGGAGTATAACGAATGGATGGCGGGCAGAATGGCTAAGGAGCTCGGAGTCGATATATATGACGTGTGCACCGCATCCACCGGAGTTATAGGTATGCAGCTTGTAAAAGAACCGATAGAAAGAGGATGCAGACTCTTATGTGAAGGACTGTCTGATTCCACAGAGGCAGCAAGCCTTGCGGCACGCGCGATAATGACAACGGATACCATACCAAAGGAAGCGGCGGTAAGCATTGACATAGGTGGGAAAAAGGTTACCATCGGAGGTATGTCAAAGGGCTCCGGTATGATTCATCCCGATATGGCGACCATGCTGTGTGTGATTACCACGGATGCAGTTATCGAAAAAAATATACTGCAAAAAGCAGTATCAAACGTTGTGGACGATACATTCAATATGATATCTGTGGACAGGGATACATCTACAAATGACACCGTAATCGTAATGGCTAACGCAATGGCAGAAAATGATACAATAAAAGAAGACAGCGATGAATATGTCGCATTCTATAACGGACTAAAGACAGTGGCTGAGACGCTTGCAAAGCTTATGGCGGCCGATGGGGAGGGAGCAACGAAGCTATTTACGGCCAGAGTCGTGGGTGCAAAAAGCAGGCAAAGCGCCAGGATACTTGCCAGGTCCGTGATAACATCCAATCTTGTCAAGACCGCCGTTTACGGAAGCGACGCCAACTGGGGAAGGATATTATGCGCGCTCGGATATTCGGGAGAGGAGTTTGATCCTGAGGCGGTTGATCTGTATATAGAAAGTGCGGGCAGACGACTTAAGCTTGTTGAGAATGGAATGGCCACGGATTACAGCGAGGAATATGCAACACAGATACTCTCAGACAAGGAAGTAACGGCAGTATGCGATATGAAAAACGGAGAATATGAGGCATGTGCATGGGGATGCGACCTTACATATGATTACGTAAAGATTAACGGTGATTACCGTTCATAGGAAGGAGATACTACACAATGGAGACCAATATGCAATATTCTACAGAATCAATGAATGAAATGATAGGAAAGGCTGAGACACTGGTTGAGGCGCTTCCTTACATACGTGATTTTAATGATAAGGTCGTGGTTGTCAAATACGGAGGAAGTGCGATGCTTGATAAGCATCTTGAAGAGAGTATGATGAAGGATGTTGCACTTCTTAAGCTTATCGGAATGCATCCTATTATAGTACACGGTGGTGGAAAGGAAATCAGCAAATGGGTTGAGCTTAGCGGAAAGACTCCTGAGTTCATAGAAGGCTTCAGGGTCACCGACACCGATACGATGGAGATTGCCGAAATGGTTCTTAATAAGGTCAACAAGCATCTTGTCGCAATGATTGAACAGCTTGGAGTTAAGGCTGCTGGTATAAGCGGCAAGGACGGCGCAACGATCATGGTGGATAAAAAGACCGTAAACGGCAAGGATATCGGATACGTAGGACAGGTTAAGAGCGTCAATACAGAGCTTATACGGACGCTGCTTGATAATGATTTCATACCTGTAATAGCGCCGATAGGACTTGACGACAGATATAACACATATAATATCAATGCAGATGATGCGGCATGCGCAGTGGCAACGGCGCTTAATGCGGAAAAACTTGCGTTCATGACCGATATCGAGGGCGTTTGTATGGACCCTGAAGATAAGAGTACGTTTATTTCGATACTCACCTTGAGCGAAGCGGATAAATTAATAAAAGAAGGATTTATAGGCGGAGGAATGCTTCCTAAGCTCAGAAACTGTATAGACGCTGTTAAAAACGGAGTAAGTCGCGTCCATATACTTGACGGACGCAAGGAACACTGTCTGCTTCTGGAATTCTTCACAAAGAAGGGTATCGGAACAGCCATCATAGATAACCAGACGTCTCTGTATGCACATGAGACGGCAAATAAACACTAGGAGGAATATTCATGGACGATACAGCTCTTTTACACACATATAACAGGTTCCCGATTGTATTTGAAAAGGGAGAAGGCGTAAGGCTTTATGATGATACCGGCAAGGAATACCTTGATTTCTTCTCGGGAATCGGAGTTAACGCGTTAGGATACGGATACCCAAAATACACCGAAAGACTTTCCGAGCAGATCACAAAGCTTCTTCACATATCCAATTATTTTTATACAAAGCCACTTATATCGGCGGCAAAAAGATTCACAAAAGCTTCCGGAATGGACAGGGTGTTCTTTACGAACAGCGGAGCCGAGGCCATAGAGGGAGCCATAAAGCTGGCAAGAAAATATGCCCATGAGCAGAAAGATGCTGATTGCAATGAAATAATCGCATTCAACCATTCATTTCACGGAAGAAGCACGGGAGCCGTGTCGGTAACGGGTACCAAGGCTTACAGGCAACCGTACGGACCGCTTCTTACAGATGTAAAATTTGCTGATTACAATGATATTGACAGTGTGCGCAAGCTTGTTAACGACAGGACCTGCGCCATAATACTTGAGACCATTCAGGGAGAGGGCGGTATACACACTGCGGATAAGGAATTTCTGAGTGAGATAAGAAATATATGCTCTGCCAATAATATCGTTATGATACTTGATGAGGTTCAGTGTGGAATGGGCCGAAGCGGCAGAATGTTCGCATATCAGGGTTATGGCATCATGCCTGATGTAATAGCTGCGGCTAAGGGAATCGGAAGCGGGGTTCCTGTGGGAGCATTTGCATGCAGGGAAAAATTTGCTTCGCTAAGACCGGGAGACCACGGAAGCACATATGGCGGCAATCCGCTTGTTACGGCGGCGGTTGATGTATGCTTTCAGATATTTGAAGAGGATGGCATCCTTGATAATGTATCCGAGGTCGGTGAATATCTGTATCAGAAGCTTGATGAACTCAATTATGACTGCATCATAAGTCACAGAGGACTTGGTCTTATGCAGGGACTTGAATTTGACTGTGAGGTTAAGGATATATTGTCAAAGGCGCTTGATAGGGGACTGGTTCTTATATCAGCCGGAAGCAATGTGATACGTTTTCTGCCTCCGCTTATCATAAGCTACTCTGACGTAGATGAGATGATAAGCATATTAAAGGAGATTTTAGATGAACTCGTTTAGCATGAAATTATTTGAAGATTGTGATAATGAATTTACAGTTTTTCTGCATGATGAAGACGATATAAAAAGACCGTGCGTCATCATGTGTCCCGGAGGGGGCTACAGATATATTACTCCGCATGAGGCGGAGCCTGCGGCGCTTGCATATTTTGCAAGGGGATTTAATGCGTGCGTGCTTAGATATCCCATATGCGACAGAGCCATATATCCATATCCTCAGAAAAATATAATAAAAGCTGTTTCTGTTGTAAGAAATCATGCTGAAGACTGGAATATAATAAGTGACAGAATAGCTGTTGCGGGATTTTCGGCGGGAGCTCATGTTGCATTGTGTGCCGGAACTCTGTATAAGGATGAAGATCTGCTCAGACTGTGCGATACGGATGCGCATACGGCAAGACCGGATGAGATGATACTTCTGTATCCGTGTGTGGGCGTTGACATACCGGGTTATAAGGATGCCCATGGCAACGAACAGATATTAAGATGCGACCTTCTGGTTGATAAGGGTACGCCGCCGGCCTATATCGTGACAAGCTTTGGCGACAGATTTGTATCGTGTAACCAGTCGCTTAATCTGGCGAGAGCGCTGTCTGATAATGACGTTCCGTTTGAACTGCATTGCTTTGAACCGGGTGACCATGGAATGCTTAATTCTGATAATGTGTCTGCATGTGACTATACAACAAGGGATATCGGGATGAGCTGCTGGTTTGAAATGTGCATAGAATGGCTGCGAGACAGATACATAATTAATGCCCGAACAGATAATCGCATTCATGATGATTATTTTGCGCTTGAACTCATGGGTTAAATATATGAATCTTTGGCAACAATAGTATCAGACGGATGTAAACTTCCGTCTGATATTATATTCCGGAGGTTATTCATATGTTTTGGGGAATTATAACAGCTGTTATTTCGGGCGCACTTATGAGCATACAGGGTGTGTTTAATACGGAAGTGACTAAACAGACGTCGGTATGGACGTCGGCCGCATTTGTTCAGGCGACGGCTCTTATCGTATGTCTTATCGCATGGTTCGTTACGGGTCAGAGAGCATCCCTTTTGTCAGTGATGCAGGTCACACCCAAATATATGCTTTTGGGAGGGGCAGCAGGCGCCTTTATAACGTATACCGTAATACAGTCCATGAAGGGACTGGGTCCTGCAAAGTCCGTAATCTTTATCGTTACCGCACAGATTGTTATAGCATATCTGATAGAAGCATTTGGATTTTTTGGCGTGGAGAGGGTTCCGTTTGAATGGCGCAAGGTTGTCGGTCTTGTTGTGATAATAGCCGGTATAGTTACATTTAAATGGTAAAAAGGTATTGCACGGACAGTGGAAATTGGTTAATATAATACTGTATCCTGCATTCTGCTTCATATATGTTGAAGGAGGATGTATATGAAGTTAGATAAATACGAAAAGAAACGTATCGTGTATGTAACAGCGGCAGTCATATTTGTGTTCGTCTGCGGTATTATATACATTATGAGGGATAGAGAAGAAGTAAAGTCATACGATATCGCGACTGTGACAGAGGATTGCCATGAGGATGACATGCCTGAGGATGATGATGTAAGTGTCATTGTGTACGTGACGGGAGCCGTTAAGTGTCCAGGTGTGTATGAGATAGGTGGCAATATGCGTATATCGGATGCCATAGCCGCTGCGGGAGGCTTTAGGAAGAATGCAGCCAGAGATTATCTCAATCTTGCCGCATTGGTCTTAGATGGCGATATGATAACTGTGCCTACCAGGAAAGAAGTCACGGAGGATACGCCTGGCGTTTCCTGTAATTCTTCGGATAGCGTGCCGCTTGTTAATATCAATACGGCGGCAAGAGATGAACTTATGACGCTTTCCGGTATAGGAGAAGCAAAGGCAGATGCCATCATTGCCTACAGGCAGGAGAATGGGAACTTTAAGAGCAAAGAAGAACTGATGCAGATTAGCGGAATAAAAGAAGGAGTATACTCAAGGGTATCAGAATATATTACAGTTAACTAAAGGCAGGTATAAAATATGGCAAAGAAGATTCTTGTCGTTGATGATGAAAAGCTTATTGTAAAAGGGATCAAATTCAGCCTTATGCAGGATGATATGGATGTGGACTGCGCTTATGATGGTGAAGAAGCGCTTAATATGATTAAGGAGAAAGATTATGACGTTGTATTATTGGATGTGATGCTTCCGGTACTGTCAGGATTCGAGGTGTGTCAGGCTGTAAGGGAATTTTCAGACGTTCCCATTATAATGCTCACAGCCAAGAGTGACGATATGGATAAGATACTCGGACTTGAATATGGCGCGGATGATTATATCACCAAGCCGTTTAATATACTCGAAGTAAAAGCAAGGATTAAAGCCATCATCAGACGCAATCAGAAAGGTGAAGTGAAAAAGGATACGGGAAGTCTGGTTGTATACGGAGAGCTTAAGGTTGATTTTTCAGGGCGTAACGTATATGTTCACGACAAGTACATTAACCTTACGGCTAAGGAATTTGACCTTTTATCGCTTCTTATGAATAATCCCGGAAAGGTCTACAGCAGAGAGAATCTTCTCAATATAGTATGGGGATACGATTACCTTGGAGATGCAAGGACGGTGGATGTTCACGTACGACGCCTGCGGGAAAAGATAGAGGATGTTCCGGGCAATCCTGATTATATACATACAAAATGGGGTGTTGGCTATTATTTCAAGGCTTAAGGAAAAACTTAAGGCGCTTAAAAGCCTTAGACTTCTTATCTTTATTCTGCTTATAATATTTGGTATAGTTCCGGTTTCCATATACTCATATGTTTCGTCGAGATTATTCTTGTCCGATGCGATTTCACAGAGGATAACCGAATTGCAGTCGCATGCCGGAATTATATCCAATCTTGTTGTCAATTCAGATTTCTTTGAAAGAGAAGATATTAACGAGCTTAACACAGAGATAAGCCAGGTTGCGGACGTATATAAGGGTCGTATCCTTATAATAGACAGGAACCTTACCATAGTACGCGATACATATGAGCTTGAAGACAACAAAACCATTATATCAAAAGAGATAATAGATACATTTGAAGGAAAGAACAGCAGATATATCAATAACGAAGCCAAGTACATCGAGATAACGGCGCCGATTAACGATACAGTGTCCCATGATGTGGTGGGTGTGATATTTATGAGCTTCTCAACGGAGAATATATTCACGCTTTATGACGCCATGCTTTCTGGAAATGCCATTTTTATTACCATATTTTCGGTTGTGTCATTATTCTTTGCCGCACTCGTATCTGTCTGGCTCAATAAGCCGTTTATGCGGCTGAATAAAAGAATAAGCCGGATATCCCAGAACGATGCTGAAGGCGTCTATACGGAATATAAGGAGTTTAGTTTTATAGCCGATTCATACGATAACATGATAGAAGAGGCAAGAAAGACCGAACAGTCCAGGGATGAATTTGTATCCAATGTGTCACATGAGCTTAAAACCCCCATAACCTCGATAAAGGTACTTGCCGAGTCCCTGGTTTCGCAGGAGGATGTTCCCAAGGAACTGTATCGGGAATTCATGGACGATATAATTGATGAGATTGAGAGAGTTAATAATATAATTAACGACCTGCTGACGGTGGTAAAGACCGAACAGAACGTCTCTACAATAGTTGTATCCAGTGTGAATATCAATGAATTTATCGAAGGAATACTTAAGACACTAAGG